>JAYVXO010000115.1:0-5789 GCA_043785105.1 Fimbriiglobus sp. | reverse complement strand
TGGATGCCGACCGACCGCTTGCCCACCTCCGAGTTCCAGACGAAGAAGCCGGGGGCGAACGCCTCCCCGTCGATCTCCGCCCAGCCGGCCGGGTCGATGAGGAACGCGAACAGGTCTTGCTCGCCGCAGTACAGCCCGGTCGCCCCGTCGAACCCGGCCTGGGGCGGCGTGAAGTCGGTCGCGTAGTCCGTCAGCATCCCGACCAGGTCGGCGTTGTGCAGCCGCGTGTACGCCGTCCCGTGGACCGAGCGGATGCCTTCACCGCGGGTGAGCAGTTGGAGCGGCTTGGTGCCGCCGGGCAGCGTCTCCCGGAACGCCCGGGAGGCCGTTGATCCACCGGTGTCGAATATTTGGCTTGACACAGCGAGGCGTGAATACTATAAGTAGCATAATGAATCCGACATCGACGCGCCTTGAACAGATTCGGTCACGGTTGGGAACCCCTCGTTGCGAAGGAAAGGGGTTTGCAATTTACTGCATTGATTGCCTGGAAGCGATGCGGATGCTTCCGAGTGGAGTATTCGATCTTACGGTGACCAGCCCACCGTACAACATCGGTAAGGCATACGAGCATCCGCTCCCGCTCGATGAGTACATTGGATGGTGTGAAAAATGGATGTCGGAGCTTTTCCGATTATCCGGTCCGCGAAGCGCATTCTGGCTGAACTTGGGGTACGTCTCTCTCCCCGATCGCGCAAGAGCCATCCCTCTCCCGTATCTGCTCTGGGAGAAGTGTCCCTTCTACTTGGTTCAGGAAATTGTCTGGAACTATGGGGCTGGCGTCGCAGCCCGTACCGCCCTGTCACCGAGGAATGAGAAGTTCCTATGGTACGTCAAGGATTCGGAGAGCTACACGTTCCACTTGGACGAGATCCGCGATCCCGATGTGGCATATCCCAATCAGAAGAAGAATGGAAAACTGCGGTGCAACACGATCGGGAAGAATCCGTCCGATGTTTGGCAAATTGCAAAAGTGACATCGGGAACTGATCGCTCCTCTTCGGAGCGCGCACCGCACCCGGCACAGTTCCCGCTAGACCTCATCACCCGCATCATCAAAGGGTTTTCGTGCCCTGGCGACTTGGTACTCGATCCGTTCATGGGATCAGGAACAACAGCCGAGGCATGTCTGCGCGAAGACCGTGAAGTTATTGGGTTTGAGATCAACAGTGACTACTGCGATTTCATTGCTCGCCGTTTATCCAGAGTAGTCGAGTCGCAGCGATCATTATTCGGAACTCAATGAATTCGCAGGCCGATACCGGTTCGAGGCGGCCGCTCGAAGCGTCTGCAAGCGAGCCTCGGCAAATGAACCTGAATAGTCCAGTAGTTGGCGAATCGTGCGGAGTCCACACGCATTAAACTTTGCAGCGGTCTTCTCACCTACTCCAGCCAGCAATTCGACTGGCGCATCCAACTGATACTCACCGGGAATCGGAAACAACTTGTGGACGTATACCGCGTCAGGCAGGCCAGCCATCTGGCCAGTGGGTGATACCTGAGGCTTCCAGTCAGTTGCATCAATCCAGCCGAAGCGAACGAGTGTGAGAGTCCGTTCGTAGAAGTTCACGGTGATGTAGTAGCCCGATTTCTCTTTCTTCAACTGATCCTGATTCTGCACCTCTTGGCCGTAACTACGGTTGCCGTACACTCGATCGCCGAGTTGACCAGATGACTTGATCTCGACCGATAGCCGCCCGTCGCTATGGACAAGATCCTTCTCATCACCCGACTCGTTGCCTCGCCATTCTCCAGGAAATCGCAAGCCCAACTCACGCGCGAACAGAACTTCAAAGAAGTAGCCGATCACAGTTGCAGGCACCCGTAAATCGGCCAGGCGCACCGCAACTTTCCCGGAACCAACGGTGGTCTCCCAGACCTTATTCCACGTTGCGAGCGCGACATCTCGGATCACATCGACCTTGAGCGGATGTGCGGCCAGCAGACTCCGGGTGATTTCCTGCCACTTCTCTTCAGGCTGCTCGGAATACGGGCTTGCGGAAATCGTGATTACTCCTCTGTAAACAAGTCTGTGACGGTGACGCCGAGAGCCTTAGCGATTCGGAATACGTTTTTGAGTCCCAGATTCCGCTCGCCACGCTCCACACCGCCGATGTAGGTTCTGTGAATACCAGCTTTGTCTGCCAGTTCTTCCTGACTCAGGCCGAGCCGTTCGCGGAGAGTTCTAACTCGTTTCCCGAAGTGGGCTAGATCTTTGTCTGCCATGATGGAACAGTATCGCGGATGACGACGATTGTGCTACAGCCGATGAGTAGCACAACGGGTGTGTGAGCCTACCGCTGAAGGTTGGTCGCCCCGGACAAGGCGAAGCCCGTCCACGAGATCCGCCTCGGCCGCATCCGCGCCGCCGTCTGGCGGAACGAGACGGACAACGGCCCCCGCTACAACGTCCAGATCAGCCGGCTCGACAAGGACAAGGCCGACAAGTGGAAGGACTCGTCGAGCTTCGGGCGCGAGGACCTGCCGCTCGTCGCCAAGGTCGCGGACCAGGCGATGGTCTGGATCTACGAGAACCCGGCCGCGTCCGAGAAGTAACACCGGAGGAACACCATGACCCCTTCGGGTTCTGTGAAAGTGCCCCTCGGCCGGATCGTGGCGACGCCCGCTGCGCTCGCGCGGTGTCGCCACCCGACATCGTCGCCGCGCTCCGCCGGCACGCGGTCGGGGACTGGGGCGATGTGACGCCCGACGACCGGGCCGCCAACGACGACGCCTTCTGGATGGTGAAGCGGCGGGCGGCGGCGGCCAGCTTGCCGCTCACGACCTGCAATCACACGTTCCGGGCCACTGGCATCACCGCATACTTGGCGAATGGCGGCACGATTGAGAAGGCTCAGGCGATTGCCGCTCACGAGTCGCCAAGGACGACCAAGCTCTACGACCGCACCAGCGACGAGATCACCCTCGACGAGATCGAGCGAATTCCGATCTAATCCCACTTAGACTTCAGTAATGAATTCGCTGACCGACTCTACGTGACACCGCAGGATGCGCCCCACTTCGACGGGCTTTGATCCGCTACTTCCCCCCGATCCCCAACGCCGCTTTGAAGTCGGCCAACGCTCGGAAGTAATCTTGCTGCGCCCCGATCTCCACGATCTCGGCGTCGAACGCCGCCTGCTCCCGCAGCGTGACCCGCAGCACGTCGCTGCGACCCAACCGCAGTTGCTCTCGCTCGGCGCGGGCGACCAGTCGGGCCAGTTCCACCCGCTTCTTCGCCTGCTGGTGGAACTCGAACGCCCGCTCCAGCGCCGAGAAGGCGTCTTGCACTTCCGCCCTGACGACATCCTCGGCATTTCGCAACTGTTGCTCGATTTGATTGAGTTGGGCCTGGGCCTGCATCACCCGGCCACGGGCGTCCCGTTGTTGCACGGGCAGCAGGAACGTAACGCCCGCGCTCAGCGTCGTGCGATCCAGACCGTTCGGGCCGGACAGTGAACTCTTCCCGCCGCCCGCGTCCTGCGAGGCCGCGACGACCGCGTTCACGGTCGGGAGCGTCTGGTTCGAGGCGAGTCGGAGTTCGACCGCCGCCTTCTCCCGCTGGAGCCGCAACCGCTGGGGTTCGGGTCGCAGGTCGAACGCCGTCTGCAAGGAAGTGTCAAACGTCTTGAGGTCGATGGGCTGAACATCGGGGAAACTCGGCAGCCGATCCGTGCCGGCGAGCGTGGGGGAGCCGGTGCCATCGCGGAGGAACAACGACAGGTCGATAGTCGCCTGCTGGAAGCCACGCTGGGCTTGCACGAGGACGCCGTTCCGCAGGGCGATGTTCTGCTGGTTGTCGATCCGCTCGATGTTCGCCGTCGGCCCCGCCTCGACTCGCGCCTTCAACTGGTCGTCGCGCTCCACGGCCAGCTCGACCAAACTTTCGACCACCTTGAGCCGCTGCCCGGCGGCGACCCAATTCCAGTACGTCCGGGCCGCGGCCCGCTGGAAGTCGAGCCGCTGGCGTTCGATCACCGGTTCGGCGAGGGCGACATCGAGTCGGGCCTGTTGAATATTGGCGCGGGGGCGGTCGGTGGCCCGGTCCCGGAACAACGGGATTGTCAGGCCCGCCCGGAACTCCCCACCGTCTGCCGTCTTCTGGCCGAGGTTGTACGTCGGGAAGTCGCCGTACCCGTTGCGGTAGCCGGCGAACGCCCCGATCCCACCGAAGGGCAACCCCTGACTCACGCCGACCGTGCTGCGGAAGTTGTCGTAGGTCGTGCCCTGGCCATCGGCCCCGGCCGTCAGGTTCAGGTCGAATGCCCCCATCGTGGACACCAGCCGCCCACCAGCGATGACGCGCTCCTGTTCGATGGCGCGGAGCGATGGGTAGTTGCGTTCCACCGAGTACAACACTTCGTCCAGCGCCAGCGGCCCGCCGACGCTCGGGGCCGCACCGAGAAGGGGCGGCAAGTCCTTCGGGGGCGCTGGTGGCACGGACCCCGGTTTCCCCTCGGGGTCGGCCGGTCGGGGTTGCGGCAGTCGCTCAGTGGGAGAGAATGGACTCGCCGGTTCCGCGTGGGCGACCGGAACGACGGCGGGCTTCGGCGCTGGTACGGTTCGAGGATCGGGCCGCTCACGAATCGCGGCTGGCGGTGGCGGAAGCCGTCGGGCGGGGAACGCGGCCAGCGGATCGGGCCGTTCGAGTTGCGGCCCGAGACACCCCGATCCGGTGACGAGCAAAGTCACAAGAACGGCGACTCGCAGGGTCATCCGGGCTTCACCTTCAGCGGCTTGCCGCCCCCCTTCTTCTCGGGTGGTTTCGGGGCCACGACCGGCGGGAACCCGTTGAGTTGCCGCCATAGTTCGTACCCCAATGTCACCCGGTTCAGGAACACCCAGCCAATCGCCTGGTTCCCTTGCCGCAGGTAGAGTCCTTCCGGCCACCGATCCCCGTCGAACATCTCCTCCGGCTCCACGAGGATTCGGAACCGCCCGTAGCCGTCGTCGGTCGGGTCGATCTGCCGCACCCGCCCGCCGAACGTGCCCGTCGCTACCGACGGCCACCCGGCGAACTGTACCCCCGGCCAGCCTTCGAACTGGAGCCGGACGTGCGGCCCCCGGCCGGTCTGGTCCATATGGGCGGCGATCAGCGGGGCGTCCACGCCGTCGATCAGGAGTTCCACCACCCGGTCGGTGGTGTCCGGAACGATCACAGCCAGTTCGTCCCCCTCTTTGACGAACTGCCCGACTTGACCATCCGCCGAGATGCGGAACACGACGCCGTCGCACGGGGCTTTCACGAAGCGGGCCTTGAACCGCCCGATCCGGTTGTCGATTTCCTGCCCCTCCCGCTCGACGGCGAACAAGTTTTGTTCCGCCCGGTGCTGGTCGCGGCGGGCGAGCGCCACCGCGGACAGGCCGGTCGCGTCGGCTTGGAGGACGAGGGACTCGCCGGTGAGCCGGGCGGCCTCGGCCCGCTTCACCTCGGCCTCGGCCCGCGTCACGTCCGTCGCCCCCCTGTCGGCCCGCATCCGCGCCTCATCGCGGTTCAACTCCGACTCCAGCCCGCCGAATTGTTTGTCCTTGAACAGCTTGTCAAACATTGCGAAACGTCGCGTCTCGAAGGTCAGGGCGAACTCGGCGTTCTTGCGGCCTTGCTCGGCGACATCGACCAAAAGCACCGCCGCGTCCCGGTTGGCCCGCGCCGCCCCGACGGCCGCCTCCAGCGACTTCTCTTGGGCCGAGACGGCCCGGGTTTGTTCGGCGATCTCCTCGGCGGCGGCCTTCCGCCGACCCGTCAGGAACTTCCGCTGCGCATCCAACCGCCCGGCCAACTCGGGGTC
>JAYVXO010000114.1:0-5806 GCA_043785105.1 Fimbriiglobus sp. | reverse complement strand
GCGAAGTGGCAGATCGTCCAGGATGCCGTCCGCGCGTACCGAACGACTCCGCGATACCGCCTTCAAAATGCCGCGACTGCGTAACTCCTATATTATTGTAACTACAAAATTCTCACTCCCAAAAACTTCGTCCATCAGGCTTCGCACGAGATGCACGTTCTCGTCACCGATTTGCATGAAGCAACTTCCGCTTTCCGTGAGTAGCTCCCGTGCCAATATCAGCCGGTCTCGCATTACCGTGAGGTAGCTGTGGATGCCCTGTTCCCAGGTGTCGCGGAAGGCTTTGACTTGCTCCGGTTGGCGGGTGAGGTCTTCGGCCTTGGCGTCTGTCACACCTCGCTTGCGGGTGCTGACCTGCCAGTTGCTGCCGAACTTGATGCCGTAGGGCGGGTCGAAGTAGATGCACTGCACCTGCCCGCGCAGCCGCTCCTTGTCCGCGAGCGAGGTCATCACCAGCAGCGAATCGCCGAGGATGAGGCGGTTCGTCCAGTGCTGGCCGTGCTGGTAGAACTCCGTGCGGGCTTGGTCGTCGGTCAGCCCGTTGAAGTCCGCGAACAGGTTGTCCGACGGCTGTCCCGCCCGCGACCGCCGCCGCAAGTCCTCGATCAGGAACTGCGGATGAATCTTCTCCTGAATGTAAATCGGCACCGACGGCACTTCGAGCGGCTGGGCGTCGAGCGCGTCCTTCCCCTTCCACACCAGTTGCGGATCAAGTGACGCATCGCGCGGGTACCGCACCGCCTTCGGCGCCGCCTCGTCGTCCGCCACCAACGCCGTGTTCTCCCGCGATGGGATGTTGGACCGCAACGAGTCCGTGTGCTTGTGCGCTTCCACAGACGCAATAGCAGGCGGAAGCTTCGCCTTCCGCGGCGTGGGAAGCTTCTTGGGCGATGAGGTAGCGTCCGATTTTTTCTTGGCGGGCATTGCGGAGCCTCAGTATGAGTTGGCTTTGGCCAATGATTTTAGAAACTTCCTCGTATCCCCGATGACCCGTGCGGGGTCGCGGAGTTCGAGGTAGGCCCAACGTCCGGCAGTGCCGAGCGAGTTTACGGCGGGAACCCAGACGTTCGCGGCGGTGTCGGCCTTGGCTTGTTTGTCGTCCAAGTCTTGACCGGAGATTTCGACGATCAGGTGCAGAAGATCATCCGGCCCGTGCCCGTCGTCGATCTTCACCAAGTAATCGGGGTAGTAGTTCCTCGGCTTCCCTTCGTGGGTGTACGGGATGCGGAAGCCGAGGTTCTGGTTCTTCGCATAGGCCCGCACTTGCGGCATTTCGTCCACGTCTTCGAGAACCTTGGCGAACGTTTCCTCCCATTGACTGTCGAAGGGTACGAAATTGATGTGGCACTTCTCGGCACTGGTTCGGTGCCTGTTCTTCAAGGTGTCGAACGAAACGAGTGCCGTGGTGCCGAACGGTTCATCGGTCTGCAACACGGCCCGGATTTTCGGCGTCCCGCCGGATTCGCAGCGAATGGCCCGGTGAATCTTCTCGGCGGCAGAGCTGCGGTATTCCGAAAGCCAAAGCAACTGCGGGAAAACGTAATCCTTCACGTCTACACATTCGGCGATCCAGCGCCGCACGATCGAAAGGATTTGCGGGAACGGGGTGTAGCTTTCGGAATCCCCCGTCGCGTCAGGCGGGGCGAACTTGGCTGTCACGAGTTTGGCGATGATGAACTCGATTTCTTGCATCCGCTTGGTTTTCAATTCGTTGAGCGTCATCGTCACCGATTCCCCAACAATCGGTTCACTGAGAACCTTCGTGGGCAAATCCGCAACGGACAGCGTAAGCCGGGATTCCGGGGTGAACTTCGCGGACAGCACGTCCGGCGGCATTTCGTACTGGTACGCCGCGACGCGGGGATAGGTGATTTCGAGCCACGGACGCAACACAAGTCGTCCCGCTTCGGCATGAACCGCGCCGGGACGTTGCAGGGTACGCGGCGTGGTCGATTCGCCCGTTCCGACGACGGGCAGGAACCGGAACGGCACGCCGTAAACGTCGGCGTATTCCGGGTCGAAGTGTCCGTGCTCGTTCAGCGTGTAGCTCATCCGCCGCAACCCACGCCCGACGACTTGCTCTTGAAGCAACGTGGACCCGAACGCCCGCACGCCGAGGATGTGCGTGACCGTGTTCGCGTCCCACCCTTCGGTCAGCATGGAAACGGACACCACGCACCGAACGCCCTCGCCGAGCTTGCCCCGCTTGCCGACCGTGTTCATCACTTCCCGCATCAGGTCCGAATCGGTTGGCTCGGTCGAACCCCCGCCGGACCGCGCCCGGTACTCGGCGTGGAACTCGGCGATCTGCGCCGCAGCCAGTTGCTTGAACTCGGCGGAAAGGCCGTCGTCCGATTCGAGTTGGGCGCTGTCCACGAGGATCGTGTTGGGACGGGTCACCCACTTGTTGTCCGTGACGTTGTTGAACAGCGGCAGTTCGCCCGGCGTCACGACCGGCGTGCCGTCCGGGTGGGTCCGACCCGTCGCGTACCCGGCGACGTAGTCGAACACCATCTTCGACACGTTCGTGTTGTTACAAACCACGATGAACACCGGCGGCGGGTTGCCCTCCGCTTGCCCGTCGGGAGCCTGTTCCCACTCCCGATGTTTGCCTTCGTAGTGGGAGTAAAGAGTGCGGATCGCGGACTCCAGTTCCTTGGGCAACACGGGCGGACCAGCTACCCCGCCGTCGTTCTTCGCCTTCTTCGGCAAGTCGGCGGCGATGTGCGACCAGAGGTTCCGGAACGTCGGGAGGGCGTTCCCAATGGCGTTTTCGGACGTGGGCACGCGCGGCGTTTTCACGATCCCCGATTCGATGGCGTCCAAGAGTGAGAAGTCGGAAACCACCCACGGAAAGAGCGTGCCTTCCCGGTAGCCGGACCCGTTCAAGTAAAACGGCGTCGCGGACAGATCGTACACCGTCTTCACGCCGATTTTCGCGTGGATCGCTTCCAACCCGTTGATCCAAAGGCGGGCTTCTTCTTCGCGTTCCTCCGCGTCTTTGCGCTCGTCACCCGTGAGCTTGACCTTCGGGGCGGTAGGGTTGGAGCGGTAGCAATGGTGCGCCTCGTCGTTGAGAACGATGATGCTCTGGCGCCGCCCGAACTCCCGGCAAACCCGGTGCGCCATTTGTTCGGGCGTTTCGGTGAACGCGGAAACCACGTTGCCCCGGTTCAACACCGTTTTCGTGAGCTTCCCCGCTTCGCCAGTTTCTTTGAGTTTGAAGGTGTGAAAGTTCGTGACGACGATTTTCGCGGTCCCGAGATCACGCCGATATTCGACAGGCACGACATCGAGCTTGCGGTAATAGTTCTCCGGGTCCGACGGTTGCAAGACGCGCAACCTGTCCCGAATGGTGATGTTGGGCGCCACGATTAGGAACGAATCGGAGTAGCGGGCGTCCTTCGGGTTGCGGCGCCGGTTCAGCGTCTGCCACGCGATAATCATCGCCATGACGACGGTTTTGCCGCTACCCGTTGCCATCTTTGACGCCATCCGAAACAACGGCGTCCCCGTTGCGACTGCGGCTTCCCGAAGGTATTTCTCAATCCACTCGTCGCCGATGCTCTTGGCGACCTCCGCGACGAAGATGATCGTTTCCAGTGCTTCGATTTGACAGAAGAACAGCCGCCGTTCCCGTTCGCTGTTCCGCCAATATTCAAGCAATTCCCGCGTCAGCGGGTTCGTGAGCATCGGGTAACCCCGGTCCCGCCACACGTCCACCTTGGCCCGGATGCGGTTGACCGTTTCGTTTTCCCGCTCTTCTTCGGGAAGATCGCTGATGAGCGTTTTCTGCGTCTTGCGTGGCTGGGCAATCGCGGTGCTGGCCGTGCGATGGCTACTCGGTCGGCGGCCATCCCCGATCCCGATCGGAAAGCCGTCGTTGTCAAACGTGTGGTAATGGGTCGGGATGAGGAACGGGGAGTTGATGATCGGGTTTTCAATCGTGAACGGTTTCACATCGCACCAGTACCGGATCGACAGTTCAGGGTAGTGGTGAGATTATGCAAAATTGATCCGCGTCGATCCAGTTTAATTTTGCTTGTTGATGTGCGAATAATCGAGTCGTTTGGACACGCCGTCGCTTTCAAAACAGGCTATCCCGGACGCTTCGTCTACGGAATTGCTCTTTGGCACTCGCGTTGAGCAATTCCGTAGACGTAGACACCGTAGACGATTCGCAACACAACTCACCCCCTCGCCGCCCGCACCATCGCCAGGATGCCCGCTTTCATCGCTTGTGGAAGAAATGCCCATGCGTCAATGACCAAAGCCAAATCGGGGTCAGATAGGGAGAGTGCGCCGGATTCTGCGCCGCCTTGATCGGAAAATGCTAAATCCAAGTGCTTTTCGATAGGTAATCGAATCCCGCCCTCTCCGTATCAAAAGAGCAAGTCTCCGAAAAGCCCTGGATTTCCAGGGCTTTTTCGTTTGGGTTCCTGATCGCGCGTGGAGTTTGTTCCAGTTTTTTTTCTACGTTCGCATTCAAAGTGAACTGCCCGATCAAACTGGGAAGTGAGTACCGGCTAGTTCCTAATCGGGTTGCCATCCGACGGCTATTATTTCTTCAACGCTTCCAAGGCTAACTTCGGTTTTGTCTCGTTGGGGTTGGCCAACTTGATTTCTTGCTCGACCACGAGCACCGTCTCGGGTTTACGGCCTGCCGCAACCAAGACATCACTGAGTACGAGGTGGGTGTTCCAGGCAACTGGAATCTCCTGTGCCTGGAGGTGTCGATGGCCACCGTCACGTTGCTGAACTCGCTCGCCACACTGCCCGATCCTCGCATGCTCACGGGCGGATTCACCCGTTGTCTGCGGTCCTGAACATGGTCGCTTTGGCCATGCTAGGACCGCAAAAGCTTCACCAGCATCGCCCGATTCGGGCGGCAACACGGCGCCCCACTCGCGCATGCCCTGGCCTTCCGACGCGACAAAACGCCCTCGGTTTCCGCGCTCTCTCGCACCTTGCGGCGGTTCGACGCCGACCAGCTCGAAACGATCCTCGCGCGGTGGATTCAAGGCCGCATCGACCCCGCCGCCGTGCGGCTCGGGAACTCCTCGGAATCCTGGCAATGAAAGGCAAAGTCGTCGGCGATGCGATGTTCTGCCAACGCGACGTGGCCGAAGCCGTCGTCGATTCGGGGGGCGATTCCGTGTTCACGGTGCAAGACAATCAACTCGGACGGAAGGCGGACATCCAAGCCGCGTTCGGATTTGAGGCCGCCGCCCGAAGTATCGCGGCGGCCACTTCCCCCTGAAGACCTCCCGCCGCAGTCACCGGATCGCGTGGCGACCACGATCGACAAAGCTCACGGTCGGATCGAGCGACGGACGCTCCGCACGACACCGCTACTGACCTTGGGTGACAAGTGGAAGGGCCTCCAGCAAGGCGTTGAAATCACCCGCGAGCGAACTGCGGCGGGGTCCAGACGATCGACGTGGCGTATGGTGTGACGAGCCTCCCGACCGACCGTCCATCTCGCGGAACGCCGCCGTCCACGGGGGCGTTCGTCGAAGCGTGGCTCCGGAAGCACCCGGACTTTCGCCCGTTTCGGTTCTTGGGGATCGAGCAGAATGCGTTCGAGCTGCTCGACAAAATGGTCCTGGTGCTGGGCAAGCCCGGTACCGGCAAGACCACGGCCCTGAAGGGTCTGACCTATGAAATCATCCAGGTGCTCTTTGGACCAAATCCCGTTGCGGCCAAGGCGCGTCTGGTGATGGTCGATCCGACGGGCGCGTTTCGGGACCTGGTGTTCTCGGTCACGCCGACCGACGTGGAGGTTTTCGACCTCTCGCTCTCCAGC
>JAYVXO010000113.1:0-5826 GCA_043785105.1 Fimbriiglobus sp. | reverse complement strand
CCAGGGCATGGCCCTGGGCTGACAGAACGTCCCCTTCAGGGCCGAAAGTCAAAATGCCAAAAAATACGCCAGTCCCAGGCCTATTTATTTCGCCTCGGGTGCAGTCATCGGTAGGAACGAGACGACGGCGCCCATTTCGGGTTTCAGGTAGGTGCCGGGTTTTTCACCGGCGGGCAGGGAGACTTTCACCCGCACGTTCACGATGCTTTTCGCCCGGTTGGCAATCGGCATGATGCGATCGAGTTTGCCGCTGTAGGTTCGGTCCGGGTACGCATCGGCTTTGATGCGGCAGGGTTGGCCGGCTTTGAGTTTCGCAATTTCACGTTCGGGGATTTCCAAGTCCGCTTCCAGGTCGGACAGGTCCGCCATGTCGCAGACCGACCCCGAACCCCCGGCGAACGCGAGCGGGTTCACGAGGTTGCCTTCTTCGGATTTTTTCGTCAGCACGGTGCCGGTGATGGGCGCGCGAATGGTGCAGTTGTCCAACCGCCATTTTGCGGCAGAAGCACGGGCTTCGGACGACTTCACATCGGCTTCGGCACCCGCGACATCGGCGTTCGCCGACGCGATCCGTTCGGGTCGCGGGCCTTGCTCCAAAATCCGCAGGTCGATACTCAGCTTTTCCAACCGGAATTTATTGGCGAGGGCGTCGTTGAGTGCTTGGTCCATTTCCTTACCCGAGACGTTGCCACGGATACCCTGAAGCCGTTGTAGTTCATCATCGGTGCGTGCTTTTTGCGATTTCGCTTCGTTGATTTGCGCGATCAGTTGGTCTTTCTCAATCTGCCGAACCGATTGCGGCATCAGTTCGTCACGCTTTTGCGTTGCGGCTTTGTACCGCTCTTGGGCGGCCAACAACGACGATTTCGTTTCGTTGTACGTGTACTGGTAACTTCGGGGGTCGATCTCCGCAAGGATTTGGTCCTTCTGGTACAACTCGCCTTCCTTGATGTCCAACTTGACGAGTTGCCCCGCCACGTCGATCGGGCTAACGGCGACCGTTTGCCGTGGCACGAGATACCCTTTGACTTCCAACTGAATCGTCCCGGATTCCACGGCGGTTGACGTGCCCGACGTTGAAGTCGTGCCGTTCGTGTTGGTGCCGTTTGCGGGGCTTGTGGCAAGAACGCTATCCGATTGCGGCCCGTTCTTGTAACTGCGGATGGCAACCCCGGCCCATGTGACGGCCAGCACGACGCACAATATCCAGGGCAACCATGTCGCGCCGCCTCCGCCGGATTTCGCGCCGTTGAGTTGGTTGTCTAGCCGCAACTGCTTCACACGGCTCAGCATCTCGCCGTTTTGGCCCGGTTCTGCGGCGTGTACGGGAATCGTTCTTAGGTCACTCATCGGCCTCTCCGGTCATCGGTTTCGGCGGGGTTCGGTTCATTAACGGTGAAAGCAACTGCAAGCAAACTTGCAAGACCGCGTGGCGGTCGAAGGCGTTCGGATCGACAGAAAGTTGACCGCTCAAGCCTTGAAACAATGACATAATCACGGACGCGATGGCAGTGGGCGGCAACGGATTGTCACTCGGCAGCGACTTCTGTAAATCGCCGCTAATGTGGTTCCGCCAGCCGGCATTCGCTTCGGCCAATTTCTGCCGGTAGTCCTCGCGGTGCTGAACTTGGGCCATGAAGGTATGCACCAGTGGCCCCAATTCACTGCCCTTCGGTTTCGGATGGTCCGTAATCAGCATCCGTGTCAATCCGGTTCGGAGATATTCCCACGCCACGGAACTGTCGTGCGGGATGCGCTGTTCTTTCGCGTCCGCCATCGCCTCTTCGATCATCCGGCCTAGCATCCGGTCGAACACCGCCAACAGAATCGCTTCTTTCGTCGGGAAGTAATACGTCAACTGCCCCCGACTCATGGCCACACGCCGTTCGATGCGACCCAACGTCAACTTGTGCAAACCCTCGGTGGCAATGATTTCGGTTGCTGCTTGAATGATCTCGTCCCGCCGTCGTCGTGCAACGGCGGTATCAGAGCCATTCGTGTGGGACTCGGGACCATTTGATTCATCAGACTGTTTACGATTCGGCACGGAACCTCGACGCTTTAGACCGTTCGGACTAATCCAATCATTCAATGGTAGACCGTTCGGTCTAAACTCGTCAAGGCGATCCGATAGCTTCTCGTCAAGTTTTCATAATGTTCAGGGTGGCCATTCGGCTTGTCCAGATTGCCCAACTTCCCGTTTGCAAGACTACGATCTTCGGGAAATCCGCACAATCCGGGAAATCGCTCAACCGCGTAAACTCCCTCGTCGATGGTTAGATGGAGTGACACTCTCGGTTACGAGACCACAATGCGTATCTCTCGGCCAACGGTACTCTGGGCTGCGCTGGCAATTTTGATTGCCTCGGGATGCCGTACACCAGGGCCACCGCCGATTCAGCCATTTGTCCCACTGCCACCGATTGCACCCCTGGATTTGCAAGCGGTTTCGCCACCATCGTTGGAGCCGGATTACAAGAGCCTACCCGCGATTGACCCCGTTGCAGCCAACGTCATGGACATCGTGCCGGTGCCGGTCGGGTATCGTGGGCTAAGCGAGGAAGTTTGCCGGAAAGAAGCCGTGGCCCGCGCGGGAATCGCCAACCTACTACTCAACGAAGAACAGATCCCCGCCGAGGATGCAAACGGCTGCCCACTCCCCTTAAATACCTTTGCCCAGGAACTTCGGTTTCACCTGTCCACGGAAGCCCGGAACCGGGCCGCGACCCAAGCGCTGGAACAATTCTTCCAACTCGCTGATGCGGAGGGACGGGGTGAGATTGTCCGGTCGTCGTTGCCGATCTTGGACCAGTTGCGTGCCAAAGTTCGGAAGGCGAAAGCGGACGGGTTGAAGGTGCCTGTGGACGCGGACGAACTGGACCGCCAACGGGTCGGCTTGCTGGCCTTGCTGGGTCAAGCGGACCTGGGTGCGAAGTTACTCGACATCGACTTGAAGCGCCGTATCGGGGTGAACGGCCACACGACGGAACGGTTGCGACCGCTGGGCAGTTTTGCCGTCTCATCCGAAGCGGTCGATGCCGAAACCGCCGTCGGCATCGCACTCGAAACGCGGGCCGATTTACGATTGCTACGCACCGCCTACCTGCGGTTAACGATCGAGAACCTCCCCTCCGTCCGCGAGCTGCTCCGCAGCATGGGCGGGCTGAAAACGATTCCGACGTTTGCCCTTCGCAACGACTTGAACCGCAACCCCGGCCCCGACCCGGTCATCGTTGCGGAACTGGCAGTTCGTCGGCAACAACTTCTCGAACTCATCGCGGAGCGTGAACGCCAAGTCGCCGACGAAGTTCGTGCGGCTGTGGCAACTTTAACCAGCCAAACGCAACAAGTCGCACTCACCCGTTGGCGGGCCGAACAGATCATCGCCAAGGCAAAATCCACGAACGAGAAAGGGCCACTCGTCGAACTCCCGGCGGACTTAGAATCACTGCGCGCCCGCGCCGATGTGATCGCCGCCGTCATGAACTGGCACCAAGCCCGCGTCAAACTAGCCGGCGCGCAAGGATTACTGGCAGGCACTTCCGAAAAGCCGTAAGAGTTGCAGAACCCATCGGTTGGTGCTGGTGTTTGTTATCTCAGGTCCGAATCACGTCTCACACCGTTGGAGTTCCTCCGAAGAATCGCTGGATTTTAGCACTCGCCTTGTTCACGTTCACCGTTGTGTTGACATCCTCGACACAGGCGGCGGCGAAGCCCAAGAAAAAGAAGGGTGATTCGACACAAATCACCGAAGCCTTGTTCAAGAAGCTCGATGCGGATTCCGACGGGAAGTTGACGCTCGCGGAGTTCAAGAAGATCGAAGACAGCCTGCCCAAACTCGCTGCCAAGAAAGCCAAGAAGGTAACTGCGGAAAAGCCGGACTTCGAGTAGTTTTTCAAGCAACTCGGCAAGAACGGCGACGGTGCGCTGGAACTGACCGAGTTTAAGCCCGTCGGTACGGTTCTCACATTAACCGCAGCGAAGAAAGCCAAGTGATTCCATCACATTCACAGGCGATGTCGGGCGTTTTCAACCCCAACGGGGTTGTTCCATTAGCCCAGGGTGAAACCCTGGGAACCGCACCCATCGCCAACAGGCTTCCTTGGGCGGACGGAGCAACCGCCCAGGGGCAGAAGGTTCCCAGGGTAACGGACCTTCGGTCCGCAACCCTGGGCTAATGGAACGACCCCTTGGGGTCGAAATCCTAAAAACCACTCCCATTTCACATGCTTCGCAGGTCTCTTCACGTCCGGTTAAGGTTTCCTTGCTACAGTCTGCTTACGTAGTGGATTGGAAGCCTTAACCGGGAAGCGCAACCAAGATGAAACGGACGACGGTCGCAGTCTTTGCGATACTATCGGTGATGTTCTGGACCACTTTCCTGTCAGCCCATCCGGGTCACGATCACGAACAGGACGAGGTCGTATGGCAGACAACTACACCAGTAAAATCATCAGGGGGGCATTCGGGAGTCGCCATAGTTGCAATGGTCTCACTGCTCGTCCTCGCGGCAGCCGGAAATTTGCTACGACACAGTCCGACTCGGCTTGCCGTGGCCTTCGTCGTCATACTCAGTTCGTTCGTTTCGTTTGGCCTGATGGCGACCGAACAGGATGGGAAAGCCGCTGTGCCAAGCATTCGGAAATACTTTGAACCGTTCAAAGACAAACTGCAATTGCGCGACGACGACAATTACCTGTACATCGGCTCGAACGGTTTCCCGGATCATCCGATGATGGTTGGCATCCGGGCTTGGCAACAACAAGTCCCACTTCCGCAGCCATTCACCGGGAAGAACGCTTGGCAAATTCCGCTGCATCCGAAACTTGCTGACAAGCCAATCTCGGCGAAGAAGGCACTTTACCGGGGCGCGATTGCCCTCGCGGTGAACGGCGTGCCGATCTTCAACGCACTGAACAATCGCGGTGAGGATGCGTACCTTGCGGGCGAACTCGATGAGTACGGTGGCCACTGCGGGCGGGGCGACGACTACCACTACCACATCGCTCCGGTACATCTCGAAAAAGTGGTCGGCAAGGGAAACCCCATTGCTTATGCACTCGACGGGTTTCCGCTCTACGGCTACGCCGATGCGACGGGCAAGGAACCGACCGATCTCGACGAGTTCAACGGGCGGATGGAGCCGGACGGCTATCGGTATTACGCGACCAAGAAGTACCCGTACATCAACGGCGGGATGCGGGGCGTCGTGACTGTCCGTGGCGATCAAATCGACCCACAACCCCGCGACGCACCCGTGCGACCCGCAGGCCAACCCCTTCGTGGCGCGAAGATCACCGACTTCACCCGCGATGATGTCAAGCAGGTTTACACGCTCAAATACGAAGTCCGCGGCGCAACGAACGCCATCCGCTACTCGATCCAAAACGACGGCACCTACACCTTCGTCTACACCGATGGCAACGGCCGAGAAACAACCGAAAGCTACCGCCGCCGTGAACGCCCAGAAGGGAAACAAGGACCGCCGAAGAAGTAAGGTCCGACTCGATTGTGTCGGGACCGAGTTCGGGAGGTGTCACCAGATTCTCTGGGGTTCAAACGTGCAATTTTCACCACAGAGGGCACAGAGAAATCCATTAGAATTGGTTTTGGATTTCTCTGTGATTCGGGTGAGCGTCACATCTGTTGGTGAGAGTTTGCACACAGTTTGCCGGATTTCAGGCTGAAAGCCTGGAAGCACTCAGCGCCTGTCATTTACACACATCTTTTTTTTGGCCCGGAGGCGAGGACGTTCTCCGCGATCAGGAAATCGGACAGACGACGCAGGCCCCACCAGAGCGATTGCGGTCCGGGTGGGCCATCCCC
>JAYVXO010000112.1:0-17622 GCA_043785105.1 Fimbriiglobus sp. | reverse complement strand
CGGAGATTCGTTTGTCACAATAATATTCGCAAAGTATTTCAGGCGCAAGACTTACGCGATTTGGCGGAGGCAGGCTGCACTAAGTTCCTGGGGCGGCGCGGATGGCGCGACGCAGCGCTTCCGCCACCGATCGATTGATCGTCGGCACGGACGTCACCTGTTGCATCAGACGAAACTGCTGGCTGATCTCCGCTTGTACGGCACGCTGCCGCCACATTGTCCGGCTGGCGTTCGGGTTCAGCGGATAGCCGTCAACCGGCTCCGCAACGGCGGAGTAGGCCGCCCCTGCGGCTTCGATAACTGCCTGCCAGTCGGTTTGGGGACAACAACTTTGCACAGCCAACCCGACCAAATGACTCGCAGTTATGGGTTCCACCGCGTCGAAGTCATCCATGGACGGCACCACGTCGATCACTCCTTGAGCGAGTTGGGCCAGCATTGGGGCGTCCATTGTCTCTCCCGCGAGATGTGCCCAAGCCGCGTCAAGGGCTTTTCTCAGCGGATCGGGATCGCCCCAATCTTCGGCTTCGCTGAATCGGGTGTAAAGCGGCAGCCACCGCTCGGCCAAAGCCGACACAAACGCGGTTCGTTGACTGGGCGTCCATCGTCGGCAGAGAGTACCCAGCAGTTTCTCGTAGCCTTCAAAGTCTTGGAGGAGGTCTTGATCCATTGCGACTCCTGTTCCGCCGCCGAACGCACAAGCTCAGCAGCGGCGGGGGCCGAGTGAGCTATACATCTGGGAAAGCCTACATGCCCCCGCCGTCTGCTGCAGCGCCTGGTTCGGCGTCTGGGGCCATCACCAGCGAATCTACCCACTTGTTGCTGCGGCCGGCGAAGTGATCCCGGAGCCTGTCCTCAACGTGCTCCGGTGCCCACACCGCACACCGCTCCAGCCCAACGCATTCAACTCGTTTCGCCGGCCGGATGACCCCGGCCAAGTAAATCTTATACGCCCCACTGATTGGGTCTTGAATGAACTTCGGTACGGGGGAAAGCATTACCGCCGGTGGGATTACCTTGCCAATTCGCAGCCACCGCCCGTCCAGGTACGCTGAACCGTTGACTCCGACACGGAAGGCGATCGGGCGCGCGACCACTTCGGCCACCGGCACGTCGGCATCGGCCCGCAGGTCGAAGAGGGCGAAGTCTACCTCCGGGAGCGTCCATGCGTAAGCGTGCCAGCGGGCATCGAGCGGCACACGGAGAAGGGTCCCGATCACCCGCCGTTGACGCACCCTCATCGATGTTTTCTCCGCCGCCGAACTTGTAATTAGATTGCGCGTGCGCAATCTATCACGGTTGCATTCCTCGGAGGTTACGCGCCGCCGAAGTTCTTGTTGGGAATGACGTTGCGGTCATTCCCTTGTTCGTTTCCTGCGCGACCTATCCCACTAACGGGCATCGCGCTACGTCATTCGTCGAGCGGGCTTTTCACGCCGCGTCCGCCCTTGTTTAGCACGTGAGTGTAAATCATCGTCGTGCTCACGTCGTCGTGACCCAGTAGCTCCTGCACGGTTCGGATGTCGTAGCCTGCTTCCAACAAGTGGGTGGCGAAGCTGTGTCGGAAACTGTGGCTCGTGGCGCGCTTGGCAATTTTTGATGCCCGCACGGCCTTCGTGATTTCCCGACTCACCGAACCCTCGTGGGCGTGGTGGCGACGTTTGGCCCCGGAACGCGGATCAACTGACATTACGCTGGACGGAAAAACAAACTGCCAGATCCAATCAGTCGCGGCGTTCGGTAACTTGATTGCCAGTGCATTAGGAAGATAAACGGCTCCGAAACCGTTTGCAAGATCTTTTTCGTGCAATCGTCGAATTTTTTCCAAATGGCGGACCAACTCGGGTTTGACGGCCTGCGGCATCATGGTGCGGCGGTCCTTGTTCCCCTTGCCCTCGCGGACGATGATTTCGTTTTGTTGGAAGTCCAAATCCTTCACCCGCAGCCGCAACGACTCCAACAGTCGCAGCCCGCAGCCGTACAGCAACTGCGCAATGAGTTGGTAATCGCCGTCCAGTTGTTGAATTACCTGCTGAACTTCTGGCTTGGTGAGCACCACAGGTAAGCGTTTCGGTCGTTGGGCACGGATTACACCGGCGATCAGACCGGGATCGACTTGCAACACGTGGCGGTACAGGAACAGAATCGCGGCGAACGCTTGGTTCTGCGTGCTCGCGGACACGTGGCCGATCACGGCGAGGTGCGTCAGGAACTGGTTGATTTCGGCGGCGCCCATTTCCAACGGGTGCCGCTTGTCGTGGAACAGGATGAACCGCTTGCACCAGTCGTGGTACGCTTCTTCGGTGCGGATGGAGTAATGCCGCACGCGACAGGCGTCGCGGAGGCGGTCGAGCAGCTTGGGCGGCGGTTGCGCGGACATCTCAATATTGGAATTGAAGCGGGGGGGCGTGTCAAAGCAAAAGTTTGAGAGGAAACAGCCCACGGACTTTCGTCCGTGGGCTTCGTGGGGTTTCGGTTGTGCGGCGGGATTTCACACCTTCACAGTTTTGCCGGTGCGGTTGCTTTCGTAGATGGCGGTGATGAGGGCGACGGCTTTGGTGCCTTCTTTGCCATCGACGGCGGGGGCGCGGTTCATCTGAATGGCTTCGACGAAGTCGGCGAGCTGGCGGCGGTGGCCCTCGAAGCTGATCGCCTTCGGGTCGGCGGCTCCGCCACTGGCGCCGACTTTGGCGGCGAAGCGTTGCTTGACGGCGTCATCGTCGGCGGACGGCGGGTTGAAATCCCAGCGCAGAACATCTTCTTGTTCGATAACGGCGCTGCCTTGGTTGCCGTGAATGGCAATCGTTTTCGGGTAGCCGGGGTGGACGCTCGTGGTCGCTTGGATCACGCCGAGGGCGCCACTTTTGAAGCGAATGACCGCTGCGGCAGTGTCTTCCACTTCGATGCGTTCGTGCGCCAACATCGCCGTGAAGCCAGTTACCTCGACGGCGTCGCCCATCATCCACAGTAGCAAATCGACGCTATGAATCGCCTGGTTCATCATCGCGCCGCCGCCGTCGAGTGCCTGGGTTCCCTTCCACCCGCCTTCGTCGTAGTAGGCTTGCGACCGCCACCACTTGCAGGTCGTTTCGCCCAGGGTTAGCCGCCCGAACTTGCCAGCCGTCACAGCCGCTTTCAGCACTTGACTCGAATCGGCGAACCGGCTGGGGAAGATCGTGCAAAGCTTGACACCGTTCGCGTCACACGCCGCGATGATTCGTTCGCAACGGTCGGTGGTGATCTCCAATGGTTTTTCAACGACGACGTGCTTCTTCGCATTGGCCGCCAGGACCGCCGGTTCAAGGTGGTTGCCGCTCGGCGTGGTGATGATGACCGCGTCCACGCCCGGCGCTTTTAACGCTTCGTCCACAGTGGTAAAGATGGGACACGTCGGCGTGCCAGTTTCGGTTAGCAACTTCTCCGCGTTGCCCGATGACCGGCTAACCAGTGCAGCGACCCGCGCGCCGGGAATCGCGGCCAGTGCCTGGGCATGGAACCGGGCAATCATCCCGCACCCAACAATCGCAAACCCGATCGGATTCGACATGCGTAAACTCCCTGGCGAGTGAGGAACCGTGTGCCAGGAATTGTAGTGACGCTCGATGCGTTCTACACGCTCGCTTTCAGCACCCGCGCGGCTTTGATGCAATACTGAATGCCGCTGCCGACGGTGGCGAGGAGCATGGCGTAGAGGAGCAGGTGTTGGATCACTTCCAGTGACGGCAGGGTGTCACTGAGCCAGTTGTGTTGGCGGCAGGTTTGGAGGAGTAGCACGCCGATGAGGGCGGCACATTGCAGGGCGGTTTTGAGTTTGCCGAACCAGTCGGCGCCGAATTTAACGCCCGTGGCTTCGACGATGCCACGCAACCCGGTGATGAGCAGTTCGCGGCAAATGATGACCGTCACCATCCACGGCAAAATCCCCGCTTCGGGAACCGGGATCAGGTAAATGAAGGTGCCACCGATCAGCACTTTATCCGTGAGCGGGTCGAGGTTGCGGCCAATGTCCGTGACCGGCCCGTACCGCCGTGCCCACCAACCGTCCAGCCAATCCGTGAGCGTGGCAATCAGAAAGAGCAGTAACCCAATCAGCCAAGCGTCATGTGATATGCAAACAAACAGACCCACCGCCAACGGCAGCCGCGAAAGCGAAAGCAGATTCGGAATGTTCCAAAGGGGAGAAACAGGGGGGGAGAACATGAGAAAACCCAGGATAGTTCCGAATGGTTATCGGTAACTATACTGGGAAACCATCTCGTGACCGATTGAACCCGATCCGATCAACTAAACACTGAAGTCAGAGCATTACTTCGGGTTCGGGATTTCGTTTGACAGGGACTTGGTTGCATTACCTTTCTTGTCTTTCCCTTCGGAGCTGACCGAAGGAAGATCCTTATTCGTGGACACCGGCTTGGAATCACAACCCACGGCGCCGATCGAAAGAACAATCACAGTGAACAGCAATGCAGTGCGGCGAATCATCATGGTCCTCATGTGGTAATAGTCAGAAAACAGCAAAGCCATCTCAAAGAGAATATTTTCCTACAACGAGATGGCAAGTGGTCGTTGTTATACTTTAGTTTCCGATGATTGAGCTATCGAACACGTCCCCGTCGGCGTAGCCACCGAGCGCCTGAAGTGTTCTCCAAGATGAGTCGGTACTGTTGGCCGGGATGCCGCTGCGAATTCCACGGACCGAGCCATCGCACAATGCGAATTGGACAATACCCGTGTGGTAGCTGTTGAACTGTAACGGACTGGAGTTAATACCGCTACCCGTCCCGCGTACTGTAGAAACGGCATTAGCACCCATCCAACTGTGAGCAAAGCGGTTCGTCAAGGTGAGCGTCGTTGGCCAAGTCCGACCAGAGGTTTCGCCGAAAGCAATTGTGTTACTGGTCCCGTCTGAGATCGCCGGGATCGAAAGGGTTGTCCGATTCGCAAAAACACCTTTGTATTTGCTGGTTGTGGGATTGGCACCCCGACCACTGCCACAAGATGCCGCGTAATTCGTCCATCCCAACGGCATGTAAATTTCAACCCCGACCGAGTCTTCGTACCAAATTGTGCCTGCGACGAGTGAAGCTGTCGTGTTCCATTGTGTCATGCCGATGATGAAACCGGAGTTACCAGAAATCGTGTTGGGTGGGTTTTGGGGTGCCGATGGGCACAAGAACGTCTTGATCTGGTTCTTGGCACCTGTGTACATCGCCACTGGCGGGTAAGTCGGCGTTTCAAACCAGTTGGCAGTTTTTGAATTCGGATCGTCCAGTCGTCCGAGCGGTGTCGAAAGGGTGTTGGAGAAGAGACGGTAAACGTTTTCTTGTTCCAAGTATGGCAACAAGATCGGCAAACAACCCAACCAAGAGCCTGAATTTTGTGCAAACGTATTCAAGTCATCAAATGGGCCAACATAACCTGTCGGGAATGAGTTAAAGGCACTGTGGTAGTTTTGTGCGCTTAACCCGATTTGCTTCAGGTTGTTTTGGCAGGTCGAGCGAGCGGCAGCCTCGCGGACCTTTTGGACGGCGGGTAACAGCAACCCGATGAGAATGGCGATGATCGCAATCACCACCAATAACTCGATCAGCGTGAACCCGGCACGCGAACGACGAAAACGAACCATACGGCACCTCTTCAAAAAGGGACCAAACAAAGAGTCATGATGGGAAAAGGCCATCACTGAAACAAGAACTAGCACCGTGTGAAACACAGCGCGAACCGACAAGGAGAGTCGCCAAACAGGCTCAAGAAGTCAAAAAGACTGGTCGAGTCAAACCACCACGAGAGGGATTAGCGAGATTCTCGTGGCAATTACGAAGTAGAAAATGACGAGTTTTCACACTTCAAACATCAAGATAAACGCTACAGGTGAAGGAGTACAAGAGGAAAGTGGGAATTTTCTGGGAATATTTGGCAATGTCGATTTTGAAAGAGTAGCCGATGTGACTTACGAAAGACACCAGGATGGGTCGGCGGTTTGCTCGACTCTCGAAAAACACGCTTAATATAGGCTACGAACGCTACCAATTTCAGTCCGTGATTCGGAGAGTCGAGACTCTCCGAATGCCATTCACGACCGGATGTCCGAAGGGAATCCGTACCGACTATTCCCACCTACTCGGCTTGACCGCCCGCCGTACTCCGCTTTTGATTTTTGCTACTCGGTTTGCCTGCGATGCCATCCCCTCCAACGGGTGGAGAAGTTGGCGGGGGAGCGTACTGCGCTGGCTTCTCGACACTGTCACCCTTTGAACAACCCGTCGAAACGACCGTCGAAAGTCCAATGAACACGCTTGCCGTAAGCAGCGAACGGTTAACGACCTGCCGAACTCTCATGTTATCTCCGATAAAGCCTGTATTTGTGAGTGACAATCGAGCAAGGCAATCAATTTTGCAGTGTGAATCACGAACCGACTGCCTTGCTCCAACATGAAAAATTAAACCAGGGTAGCCCTGATTACAAGGCGTTTGAATCGATGACTTCGCCGTCCGACATGCCGGCCATGCGTTGGAGCGTGTACCAGTCGGCGGAAGCGGGGTTGTTCGTTGCACTGGCGCCGGGACGAACGCCACGAACGGAGCCGTCGCCGAACGTAAATTGCACAATGCCCGTGTGCTTACTGGCAAATTGGTTCCAACCCGTGTTCCGCCAATCGGCTGAAATACCCCGGCGGGTCGGCAACGGGTGAACGTTGATCCAACACCAAATAAAATCGCGCGCGCCGTTCGTGGTGCCCCCAATCCCTTCGCCAAACATCATCGTGTTGCTCGTGCCGTCCGTGATCGAAGTCAGTCTGGTCCGGGAGCGGTTGTTGAAGATACCGGAGTATTTTCTGAGGTTGGCGCCGGGGCCGTAACGACTCGAGACGGTCACCGCGCGGTCGCCCGCACAGCCCATCAGCGGGGCGTAGTTTGTCTTGGCGAGCGGGTAGTACGTAGCCCAATACCACATCGTCATCAGTTCCGTGCCTGATGCGTAATAGGCTGGGGTGCCCGTTTGTTGCTCGTCCGAATCCGATGGGCAGATGAACATTTTGATCTTGTTTTGGGCCATCTTCCAGGCAATGTTCGGATCGGGTACACCGCCGACGTAAGTGTAGTCGTCCAGGTAACCAGCCCTGTTTGGGATGCCGCTCTCGGTGAACAAAACGGCGGGCAACTGACGGTAGATGTTTTCTTGCTCAAGGTACGGCAACATGACCGTAAGCGCGCTCATGCCAGTCGTGTAGTCCAACGCAAAACCAGCTTCGTCGTAGCCCACGTTCGGAAACTGCCCGTAGTAACCCATAGGCAGGGCACCATAGGAACTTTCGTAGTTCATCGCTGCCAGACCGATTTGCTTCAGGTTGTTCTGGCACTGCGAACGAGCCGCCGCTTCGCGGACCTTTTGGACGGCGGGCAAGAGTAGCCCGATGAGGATGGCGATGATCGCAATCACCACCAACAGTTCGATCAGCGTGAACCCGTCACGTGAACGACGATTGAACCGAGGCATAACAGTCCCTCCACATAAAAGAAAGTAACAAAAAATTGGTCGGGAATGTCCCAACACAATGAGAGGCCGATACTAATTCGGTAAGTCAAGCAGATCACATCAGGACAAACAGCGAGCAATACCAATTTGGTATTCACCTCACAACCGCCAATTTTAGTTGCTGCAAAACCTTAGAGCAAGTGATTTTCACAATTGTTCCCGATATTTTTCATCATGCTTTCATCAAACACGGCTGTGCGCGTTATCGCAGAATGTGAGACGGTGTTGCAAATGATCGTCGCAGCGTTCCGTTCACACGGCGTTTCCGTGGGGTACGTGTTCGCTGCGGGATAGGTAGTGCCACGCGACCACGAGCAAAATTGCACTGCCGCGAATGCCGTCACAAACTTCGGGCCGTTCACGGCAACCCAGTTGGCTCACTTCGCATCAAACAGCTTGCCCAAATCAAACGTCTTCGCGGCGAGCTTCGTGGCGGGTTCGGCGCCGACTTTCAGGTGCAAGCGGCGTTCGGCGGGTTCAAAGACCATCGACTGAATAGTGTTCTTGCCCTGGTTCACGTCGTCGAGTTGGCTGAACACGTCGTTGACGCCGAACTTGGTACTCTCGGTCGTGACCATGTTCAGTTTATCAATCCGCCAACACTTTTGCGGGATGCCGAGGGCGTCGCTTTGGAAGTGGTTGGTGCAACTGCACACGTCGTTGGTGGGCTTGCGGACGACGACGGTGTTCGGGGTAATCTCGAACACCGCACCGCCGTCTTTGTCGCAGATGCTCAGGCACGATGTCGTCGCCCGCTTCATGTCCCGGAGCAGTTTCTCGGCTTCGACGACCGTGCCGCATTCTTCCAGCACCCGCCGGTAGGCCAGCAACATCGGGGTGCCTTCAAAGTTCAGCGTGGACTTGTCCTTGGACTGCCTCAAGTGGATTTCGTTGATCGTGCAGGACAACCCGGCGTCGTTCATGCCCGAAATACACCCGATGATCGGCGGCATTGTGACGATTGCGAACGAGCGCTTCCCGTCCGGGTGGTACACCGCCAGGACCGTTTGTTCGCGCATCCCACGAGTCGGCAGCCAATCGAAGTTGCGGCCAAAGATCGGGCTGCCGGACGTGCTGCGACCCTTCTCGACGATCAGCGTCGAACAGCCCATCGTGCCGGACAGGTCGTAGACGGTGTTGGCGAACATGGCCAAGCTGATGTCCCGCTTGGACGCCTTGTTCATCGCGTCGAGTTCGGTCAAGTAGTCGGCCGGAAGGCTCGCCTTGAACCGCATCGCTTGCAACCGGGCGAAGCCTTCCCCCTTGGTCAGTCCGGCGTCGTTCACGAAGTTCTTGTGCAGGTCGTCCAAGCTCGGCGCGTTCTTCACCGCCAACACGCCGAACTGCTCGCCGATCTCGGCGGGCGTGCCGCGAAGTGTCAGGATCGACAGCCCCTGGTCGTGTCGCAACTCGCCTTTGCCGTGCTTCCTGTCGGGGAACGTCGAAAGTTGCTCGCCGTTGTTCTTCGACGGCGTGACACCCTTGGGGGCGAAGTCCGAACCCGTTGCTAAGGTAGTGACCGTGAGGACGCCCAGAAGCCAGACGAGCGGTTTGAAACAGGTTCGCATTCTCATTCCTCATACGCTGCCGTGGTTCGACCGAGCGCGACATCGAATTCGCTCAGCAATGGTACCAGCATCGCGGCAATTGTGAAACCGAATGCCGCCGCCAGCGCGAGGAACGGCACGAGCGGGTCGGCGGATTCGTCCGTGCCGGGCTTGGCGATAATCACGTTGGTCACGCAATAGAACATCGCCAGCGGGCAGACCACGCTACCCAGCGTCAGCGCCGACGACGGGCGTTCCGCAGTTAGCACCCACAGCAAGCCGCCGATGCCGATCGCCAGGAAAGCGATGAAACTGAGCCACTGGTTGGCAAAGCTGCCGCCGTTAATCACGATCAGGTAGATGCAAATCAGCGTGCCGACGGACAGGAAGAACACCGTGCCCAGCGTGTTCACGATCGCCAGTCGGCTGTTGGTGAGCCGCAACGAGACGTGAATTCCCAGTACCATCACGAACGCAAACATCACCACGATCGCGCCGAACACCGTGACCATCGGCCCGAAGTTGGTGCCGAACCGGTCCCACACGCCGGCGGTTTCGGGAGTCTTGGCGTACAGCCCTTCAAAGGCGTAATAAACGGCGAGCAACAGCGGCGGAACGAGGTATTCTTTCGTGTTGTACATCACGCCGAGAATCTTGCCGAAGACGAACTCGTAGGGTGACACGTCGGTCACGAGCAGCACGTCAAGTGCCCCGCCGTCCCGTTCACTGGTCACGGATGTGACCGCTTGCGCGGCCACGAGCAAGAAGCTCAGGACCGCAATGGGAACCAGCCCATACGCTGCCGCGAACGGCGGTCGGCCACCGGGGGCGTGCAACAACGTGATCGCAAAATAGAGGATGAGCGTCAGTACGATGCCGTAGGCGAACTTCACCAGCAGGGGGCGCCGACCGTAAGCCAGGGTGCGGATTTCACGCCACAGAATCGGGTTCTCCCACACGCCGCGGGGTCGCCCCGGTGCGGCGTGGGCCTTGGCGCGGAAGGCTTTCAACTCGTCCGGCGTCAAGTTCGCTTCCGGGTCCGCCGTCACGCCCTCGCGCTGCATGATCGGCTCGCCGCTCGGGTTCCACGCGCGGAGTTTCCAGATGCCGAAGCTGTTCACCAACACAAAGATCAGCAGCATCACTAGCGAGTAGCCGTAAGCCGGCGGGATGCCATCCCAACCACCGGCGGGCGGGTCGAGGACCGCTTGCATCGCCGAGAACGGGTCTACCCACGCATGAACGAGATTCCAGTCAATGCCGCTGTTTTCCCCGAACAGCAGTGGGCCGACGACCCCGATCGCTTGTGTCAGACTCAGGAACAGCGAAATGAACAGCACCGAAAGTGCGAGCGATTGAAACGTCCGTTCCCGCCACAGCGCGACGACCCCGCCGAGCGACCCGGCGGCAAACGCGGTCGTGAACAGGACGGCGGACGCTTGCCAGATTTGGGTCGGGTCAATGCCGCCGAGTAACAGCAACATCGTCAAGACCGGAAGGCTGACGGCCATCAAAATCGTGATCGGCAACAGGCTGCCAAAGAGCTTGCCGAGGACGATTTCGTAATCGTACATGTCCGTGATGAGCAACAAAATGAACGTCCGGCGGTCCTTCTCTTGCGACACCGCACTAGCCGCCGACAGCGCCGCGAAAAAGATGACCAACAACAGTTGCACAAAGACGATGATCTGAAATAACAGCAACCCAAACCGCGCGGCCTCGCCCAGGGTCGCGTCGCGGGTAAAGCCGACCGTGGCTTGCCACGCGGTCGCCCCGAGAATGCCCAGCAACCCCAGCAACGCCGCCCGCGAACTGTAATGGCTCGCCCGCCGAGGGACGGTCACCAACTCCCGCATGAAAATCGGACCAAGCACGCGACCACCCCAAAATGAATGTACTTTCCGCACCAAACTATTCGTTCGTATCAACTTATCGCGCCGAACCTTTGGCGTCCGACTACAATCCGTAGCTCATGAATACCGTCATCATTACGCTGCGCAGTTGCCCGGTTGGGGCGCTCGGGTTTTACGGCAACGAGTGGATTGCTACACCGAACCTTGATCGCTTCGCCTCCGAAGGGATCGTCTTCGATCGGCACATCTCGGATTGCCCAACACCCGAGGCTGCGCATCAAGCGTGGCGCAGCGGCAAGCACCAAACCCCGCAAATCAATTCACCAAACCAGAAACCGGACGGCGGTGGGGATTTGGTTGCATCCCTGAACGCTGCCGGTGTCCGCACGGTGTTGGTGCAACAC
Source organism: Fimbriiglobus sp. (assembly GCA_043785105.1). Classification (GTDB taxonomy): domain Bacteria; phylum Planctomycetota; class Planctomycetia; order Gemmatales; family Gemmataceae; genus Fimbriiglobus. Next base: position 6,281 of record JAYVXO010000112.1, on the reverse strand, counting down.
ACCCGGACCGCGAACGATCCCGCTCCGGACTTCTACGCTGGGTGGGACGAAAGGTTCGTCATCCGCCCCACAGACGGCCCGGCGTCCCCGATGGGATCGCTGTTTCACCAGCTTCCGGACGTGCTGGAAAAGTTGCAAAAGTTCAGCAGTTGGTGCTTGTGGATCGAACTCGATCGCCTGGTGACGCCGTGGGACATTCCGCAAGACGTGTTCGATGCCTACATCGAAGACCTGTTTGAAGACGATGAGCCAACACCGCGAGTTGAAGTCCAAACAATTGAAGCGGACGAACCCGATACTGATGAAGACGACGATGAAGAAGACGAACCCGAACCAATCCCCGTAAAACGGGATCCGGTCCCCGCATGGCACGATCCCACAACGGGGTGGTTTGATGTCGATGACTTGCCGTCGTGGGAATTGCTACACCGCAGTTTCGCCGCCGCGCTGACGACGTTCGATGCCGACTTGGGGCGGCTGTTCACGCTGTTCCGTGATCGGGGGGTCGATCAATCTGCCACTTGGTTTCTCACGGCGGATCGAGGCTACCCACTCGGTGAGCACGGGCTGATCGGATACCATCGCCCGTGGTTGCATGAAGAGTTAGTCCACGTGCCGTTGATCGTTCGCCTACCGAACGCCGAGGAAGGGGGTCGCCGGGTGACCATCTTCACGCATCCGGCGGACCTGATGCCGACCCTTCTCGCAGCGCATGGGGTTGCGAGCGAAGCGAAAGACGGAGTGAACTTGCTGCCACACTTGCGCGGCGAAACCCGTGCCGTGCGGCCGTTCGCTTGCAGTGGTTTCGTGCAAGAAGCCGCCAGCGAATGGGCGATCCGCACGCCGGATTGGGCGTACCTGTTGCCAACCAGCGCACACCCCGACGACGACCCGCGTGAACCGTTGCTGTTTGAAAAGCCCGATGATCGGTGGGAAGTGAACGACCTGCGCATCCGCAATCTCGGCCACGCCGACGACTTGGAAAAGTTGTTACGTGAGTTTCTACCCCGAGCGGAGGGCGTTAGCCCTCCGAGTGAGCGCAGCCTCGGAATGACTGTAGACTCGGAGGGCTAACGCCCTCCGCTCAGAGTAAAGCGGTTCGACTTCACTTCTGCGAATTGTCTTTAATCATTTGGCGGAAGTCGGCCAAGAATGCACTGGCGACATCGACCCAACCGCGGGCGATGAGCGAGCTAGGATAGTTCTGCGTGAACAAGGAGAAATAACTGTGCAACGTCTCAATGGTGAGCGCCAAGCAGTTGCGGACTTCCTTGGCTTGGTCACGGGTGCCGTCGGCCGTGAAGGCGTTCATCATGGTGTACAACAGGCTGCGACTGACCCCGCGGCGGGCGTCGTTCAACGCGCTGTAAAACGTCCCCGCCTTGGCTAACGCGGCCATTTGGGGTTCCGTACTGCGGTCCGAGAACGTCGTCGCATTGGCCAACTCTTCGGTGAGTTGGACCATCGTTTCGCTTCGTTCCAGGATGAAGTCGGAATCCGTGGCTAAACTCGTCCCCGCGAGTTGGAGCCGCAGGTTTTCAAGCTTCGCCAGCAGTTCAATGAGCTTCGATTGCCACTGCACGAAATCAGTTCGCGCTGGCATTGGCGTGACCGCTTCGGCGGTGGTTTCCGCTTCCATCGCGGATTCGATTGCGGATTCGGTAATCATTCGTCCCTCGATTTATGTTAAGACACCCGTGGTCGTTCGGTTGACTTCGGACCGGCAGTGGGTCTGGACGACTTGGGTGAAGGTTGCAGGGTGAAGCGGTTTCATGACCGTTGACGTGACCCCGGCCATTTTACAGCGGAGTTTGTCAACGATGTTGTCGGCCCCGGCTAGCAGGATGAACGGGACACGCTTGGTGTCCGGGTGTTGCCGGAGCAGCTTGCAGAATTCGTGCGCTTCCATGCCGTCCAGTTTGGCATCGACCACAATCACATCGGGAACGCCTTCGGAGCGAATGCTTTCAATGGCTTCGTCCGCGTCTTCGGCACCGATCACCAGATACGTGGGTTCGCTGAGCATTAACGCTACAAGCTTGCGGATCGTTCGGCTGGAATCCACGACGAGAACCTTATAGGGTTCCGCCAAGGCCGCCGCGACATCAGCGGGGTCCAGTTGTGGCATCAAATCGGTCGGGGAGTCTTGGCGGCGCATCACAACCGTTTGCGGCGAAATCGCCGTCGCCGCCGCCGCCGCCAAATTGAGGCTCGACTGCGACATCTTCGCAATTTTCGCTTCAAAGTAAGTGATGCCTTTTCGCGCGGCCGTGTTGTCCGGGTTGATAATCAGCACCCGCTTCAAGTGGGCCGTGGCTTCGACGGGGGAATCGCTCACGCTGGCCAACCAGAGCCAGCCTTGTTCACTTTTCGGATCGTCTGCCACAACTGCGCGCAGGAGTCGCCGCGCCGTTGGGATGTCCTTGCCTTTGGCGGCGGCAATCCCGGCGGGCAAACGCACAAGCTGAAGCCCCGCCTTGGCCTGCGGGTTCTTGGCGTTCAACGTCAGAACTCGTTCCCAAGCCTGGGTCGCTTCCAGCGCAGTCTCGGCGACTTCGGCCAGCCATTGCCACGCCGCTTCGTTCGTCGGGTCAATGCGGGTCGCGGCCATTAACAGCGTGCGGGTCCGGGATTTATCATTCGACCGCGACGCCGCCATCGCTTGGCGAAACAACTCGACGGTGGTGGGTTGGGCCATCAGAACACCTTCCGCACGAGGCGGGCACGCAGGGTCGTTCTCGGGGGATCGCGATACTGCCGATTGGTAGGGTTAACACGTAACCGTAGGTCACAGGTACCCCGATGTGCAACTCGGGGAATGCAAAAACCGACAAGATCGTTCCGAATTCCCCGGCGGAATTCCGCCTGGCTCTGAGTCTTTCGCACGCCAGACGATATTCGGCACAACACGTACAACCCGAACTCGTCTGGCAAGCTGTAACTGGCGTGACGGTTCGTCCCAAGTTCAGCCACGTTCTCCGCGTCATTTTATTGCGTGCAATTCGGTCAATCCGCCGAAATCCTCTATACGGTGGTTCAGGACGAACCCCTACCTCTCGCAATCGCAATCATTTGGAATCTCTGCCAAGGAGTGGCATTCGATGGACTCGCAACGTTTTCGTAACTGGCTGCTGGGGAGTTTGACCGCAACCACGCTGAGTGTCAGCCCGATTGCGTTCGGACAAACGCCGATGACGGACATGCCGGTCGTGGCGGGTCCGGCAATTCCTGTGGTGACGAGTGACGCCCAACCGGCAAGCGTGACCAGTCCGCCCTGTGACGCCGGTTGCCCCCCAGCCGCAGCCGCCGTGGACATTTTCAAAAACGTCCCTCCCGTCCGGCCCTTCCCGCGTCCGGGCAACTTCCCAATACCGCCGACGGGTCCGGGCTACTATTCGCTACTGGATGCCCTGACGGGGAATTGCTTGCAAGCGCCGCCGAAGTACCCGTACCCGCGATTCGGGCTGATGGCGCCGTCGTTCTTCGACGCCGATTTCCGGTACCTGGATGACCCGAAGAACACGGAGCACGACTACGCCGACGGCTTGAAGCGAATCCGGATCGGGGATAACTTCTTGTTCAGCACCGGCGGGTCCACGTGGAACCGGTACATGAACGAGTACAACAGCCGATTAACCGGCAACAACAACGTGTACAACCTGAGCCGGGTACGGGCGTATGCGGACGTGTGGTACAAGGACGACTTCCGGGTTTATGGCGAGTTCATCGGCGCGTACTCCGTGTGGCAAGACCTTCCCGCGCTGGCCATTGATGAAACCGGGCCGGACATTTTGAACCTGTTCGTCGATGTTCGTGCGTTCGACCTGAACGGCAAGCCGGTGTACGTTCGCGTCGGTCGGCAGGAGTTGTTGCTGGGTTCGCAACGGTTGGTGTCGCCACTGGAATGGGCGAACACGCGGCGCACGTTTGACGGCGTCCGCGCCTTCCGCCAAGGCGAAAAATTCGACGTGGACATTTTCTGGGCGCAGCCGGTCATCCCGAACGCCAACAAGCTCGATTCCGGCGACAACAAGCAAAACTTTGCCGGCGCCTGGGCGACCTACCGCCCCCGCAAGGGCGTGACCGTGGACGCTTACTACTTGATGTTGGACAACGCCAACACCGTGACGCAGCAATCCCTGCCACGGTCCCCGATCACGACCCACACGTTCGGGAGCCGGTTCGCCGGGGACAAGGACAACATGCTGTGGGATTTTGAAGGCGCGTTGCAACTCGGGCGACACCAGAAGCAAGACATCGTCGCCGGGATGGTGACGGCGGGGGTGGGTTATCACCTCAAGGACGTTCCCACGACCCCGACGTTGTGGTTCTACTACGACTACGCCAGCGGCGACCGCAACCCCGGCGTGGGCACGTACAACACGTTCAGCCAGCTCTTCCCGTTCGGCCACTACTACCTGGGCTGGGCGGACGTGATTGGGCGGCAAAACATCCACGACTTTAACGTCCAACTCTACTCGTACCCCACGAAGTGGCTGACGATGTACGCCCAGTACCACCGCTTCTACTTGGATAGCACCAAGGACGCACTCTACAACATCGCTGGCAACGCCATCCGGCGTGACCTCACCGGGAAGGCGGGCGACGACGTCGGCCAGGAACTCGATTTGGTGTTGAACTTCCACCTGACCAAGCACGCGGACCTGATGACGGGCTACTCGTACCTCTGGGGCGGCGACTTCCTCAAGCGAACCGCCGGCGCCACCGGCGGCGTGAACACCAGCACGCTATTCGTGCAAATGGGCTATCGGTGGTAATGGCATTCCCGGCGAACCGGCGATGTCAGTCGCCTGGGTAAAAACCGAGCACCCGCTTGTGGCGAACCACCCAGCAGTTTACGCAGCCGGTTCGCCGGGACTTTTGTACCGCTACCGTTTGTGCTTCGCCAACTCGACGGCTTTGGTGGTGAGGTAGTATTTGGCTAACAGATTGGGCCGTTCCCAGATCGGGATTTGGCGGGGGGTGTGGAAGTACGTGACGAACTCGTTCAGGACTTCCGCGAAGTGTTGCTCGTGCCCCACACGGAACGTGGCGGGAATTTCAATCTGAATCTGGTCGCCCAAGTCCCGCACCCGGACGCCCTGCCACGACTGACAACGGTGTGTCACTCTGGCCAAGATTGTGCGGTGATTGGCCGGATCGTTGGGGACCACGAACAGTTCGGGCATTGACTGAACAGGCCGGATCATCACTTGCGACAAGCTCCCACGTGCAATGGACTCGTGCGAATCACCCATCCCGGTCGGGGCTTCATACTCCCACAGGGTACTAATTCGCACGTGAACGCCACGCAACTTGTACGTGATGGTGCCGTTGCCGTGGTAGTGGACATCGCCGTCGGTATTCGTCGCGGTCAGGTCGTGAAATTGCTGCGGGGTCAGGATTGTGGGCGACGTTGTAGCATCCAGTAATTCGATGTGCCGCTTGTAGTCGATGGGTTGTTCCGGGAACAACAGACCCATCGCCAAATCCGCCAAATGCGTGCCGACATCCGCGATCGCTTCTCCGGCTTGCGTGACATCGAACCACCACGCCGGCCGTCGCAGTGGAACACCGGCGACGTGTTTTTTGAGGTAGTGAACGCTTTCAAGGGACAACCCCGGCTGAGCGACCGAGCCAACGAGTTGTGTGCCGAAAATCTCGCCGTCGCGCATCAATTCCCGTTGCAAGATGTTCGTGATCTCGAAGCGTTCGGTCATCATGTCCCACGTGATGAGTTCCCGTAGATCGGCTTCGTAAAAGACTTGCTCCAGTTTCGCAAAATCGTCGAAGTCAATGACCCACGGCTTGTCCGCGACGACGTGAAGGCCGTTGGTCACGGCACCGAGAATCAAGTCAATCTTCGGCTTGTTGCGACCGGCAATGACGACCGTGTTCCCCGGCTGTTCGCGGAAGCAACGCGCCACCGCATTGGCACCGGCGCGCACGTCCAGTTCCCAGTTTGTCGGACTATCCACACGAGAATTGAACCCAACGATGCGGGCCAAGTGGGTCAGCAAGTCGTCGTTCAACGCGGAGTAAACGTGGACACGCGGATGGATGCCGGGCACCATCTGTTTCTGCACCAACGCGGCATGGAAATGCCCCGGTTCCAACGTCATCAGCCGAATGGGGCGCAAAACAAGGACTCGCAACACAGGAAGTACGACACACCGGCATCCTTATACATTACGCGGCCAGGAGTGATACGTCTTTGAAGGTCTGGAACTTCAGGGTCATCAGCGACTTGAACTCGTCGGCGTGCTGGGTGGGTACTCCTT
>JAYVXO010000111.1:0-5855 GCA_043785105.1 Fimbriiglobus sp. | reverse complement strand
GAACCGCAACCTGTTGCTCGACTTTATGTCCGGTGCGATCACGGCGAAAGCGGCCTTGGAACGGTTCAAGATGACGATTATTAAACAAGATCAGTTCTACGTTTACATCGAGATCAAACCGTTAACCGCCCAGGATAAAGCCGACTTTGATTCAATGATCTTGGTACTGTTCCTGAATGTCCCCGGTCAACCCGCGTACCTACCGCGAAAAGTGGTGATCCGCAAACCGAACAGCCAAGAAGAAGAGGACTGGGATTTCCCTAAGCCGGCTGTGAACGCCAAGGGAATTCTGTTGGAGTACTTCAAACCGGAACTAATTCCGGGTTGGAAGCACGAAATCCAAAACGCGCCCGCCGATAACCAACCGCGTCCCGTGGTGGCCACGCCGGTATCTGGGAGTGGGTTACCACCGCGACCGCCAATGAAGTAATAATGGGTAAAGTCCACGAACGATCGTTCGTGGGCTTTGCCACTTTCGTCGTATCGCATTGTTCTCTCATTCCCTTCTCACGGCACATCCGGCAAGATAGGTACGTCCAATAGCACCGGACTTCGGCATTATGCCGCGTCCGTTGCTGGTGATGGCACTTCTTTCCCAGAAAACGTAGGAGGAACTCAATGCGAAACGTGAATCGGTTAGTCATGGCAGTGTTAGTGCTGGTCGGCGCGATCACACTGACTGCCACATCGGTGCCAGCCCAACAGCCCGGCAAGGGCAAGGGCTTCGGCGGCGGAATGGGTGGCGGCGCGCTCAACCTGATCCGGTCCAAGACCGTTCAAGAAGATGTCAAAATCACCGAAGACCAAGGCAGCAAGCTGAAGGAATGGGCAAAAGACTTCATGCCGAAGTTGGATGAAATGCGAAAGTCGAAGATGGAAGGGATCGACCAATCCCAGTTCCGCGAGAAGATGCCAGCGATCATGGCAGCCCTTTCCGTGGAAACCTACAAGGAACTCGCTACCGTTCTTAAGCCCGAGCAAATCACCCGCCTGAAGCAAATCGAAGTGCAAATGGCCGGTATGCGGGCCTTCTCGATGCCAACAGTCACGGACGCCCTCAAGTTGAAGGATGAGCAAAAAGAGAAGCTGAAGGACGTGACCGATTCCGCCCAGAAGGAAATGATGGACCTCGGCCAAGAGTACGGCTCGCGGTTCGGCCAACCCCCGATGGACGCTGAAAAGGCCAAGGAATTCAACAAGAAGATGGCCGCCATCACCGACGACACGATGAAGAAGGTCATGGGCATGATGAGCGACGACCAAAAGAAGGCTTGGAAAGAAGTCGTTGGCGCCACGATTGACATCGCCAAAGTCCGCACCGAAACTGCCGTTCCGCCACGCAAAAAGAAAGACGACTGAGTGCAGTCGCTATCTCGAATCAACCGAAAGCCCACGCGACCTGTCGCGTGGGCTTTCTTGCTTTCCCGGTTTCCGGTAACTTGAACACATCACTCAGGGACTGCCCGTTCATTCCACCGCAAAGGATCGTCGTCATGTCTGCTGTGCCGCTCTCCAAGTATGCCATTCACCTTCGCCCCGCCGATAACATCGCTGTTGCCGCGAAACTGATCCCGGCGGGAACGCAACTGACCCACGACGGCGGCACGATTACCCTTCCAGTTGTGATCCAGATGGGGCACAAGTTCGCCGTGGTCCCGATCCAGGAAGGGGACGCGGTGAAGAAGTTTGGTCAGATCATCGGTTTCGCCACCAAGCCGGTTGCGGTGGGTGGCCATGTTCACGTTCACAACGTCAAGGTCGAGAAGTTTGAACGCGACTACGCCTACGGTGCCGACCTGCCCGCACCCCTGCCACCACCAGCCGAATGGCGCACCTTCATGGGCTACGATCGCGGCGCGGACCGCCCGGACCACCAGCGTTACGGAACCCGGAATTACCTCGCCATCATCAGCACGGTGAACTGCTCCGCCAGCACGAGCAAGTACATCGCCGAACGCATTCGCGCGATGGGAATCTTGGAGCAGTTCCCGAACATTGATGGCGTCGTGCCGATTGTTCACAAGCAAGGGTGTGGCCACCAGTACGAAGGGCCGGACCACAAACAACTCGAACGAACCCTTGCCGGGTTTGCGAAGCACCCCAACGTCGGCGCGTACTTGCTCATTGGCTTAGGGTGCGAGATTGTCCAAGCCACACACCTGATCGAAAGCCAGCAACTCGGAGTGATCCAACTCGGCGGCACGTCGAAGTCGAAAGCGCCGCCGATCGTGTTGACGATTCAAGAGTGCGGCGGCATCGGCAAAACCGTCGATGCGGGGGTCAAAGCGCTGGTCGAGATGATGCCACGTGTCAACGACGTGCGGCGGGTCCAACTCCCCGCCAAGCACATCATCCTCGGCACCAACTGCGGCGGGTCGGACGGCAACAGCGGCGTGACCGCCAACCCCGCGCTGGGGGTCGCGTCCGACCTCATCGTGCAACAAGGCGGCACGAGCATCCTCGGCGAAACGCCGGAAATCTACGGCGCCGAACACGTCCTCACGCGGCGAGCCGTCAGCCAAGCCGTTGGCGAGAAGCTGGTCGAACGGATTAAGTGGTGGGAGTGGTACACCAGCATCTTCGGTGCGGAGATTAACAACAACCCGTCGCCCGGCAACAAGGAAGGCGGCTTGACGACGATCTACGAAAAGTCCAACGGCGCAATTGCCAAGGCGGGCAGCACCGCACTGGTCGATGTCTACCAGTACGCCGAACCCGTCACAGCCAAAGGCTTCGTGGTGATGGACACCCCCGGCTACGACCCCGTCAGCATGACCGGCATCGTGGCCGGCGGCGCGAACGTGTGCGTGTTCACGACCGGGCGCGGCAGCGTGTACGGCTGCAAGCCGACGCCCAGCATCAAGGTCGCCACCAACACCCCGATGTACGAGCGCATGGTCAGCGACATGGACATCAACGCCGGCAAGATTCTCGACGGCACGCCGGTGGAAAAAGTCGGCCACGAAATCTTCGAGATGATCCTAGCCGTCGCCAGCGGTCAAAAGACCAAGAGCGAAATCCACGGCGTCGGCGAGGAAGAATTCGCCCCCTGGCAAATCGGCCCCACGCTGTAAACAGGAGTGGTTCAAAACGGGAGACGCAATGCCGCCAATTACTCTGGATAGCCTGCTCGAACAAGCGATGACCCTCTCGGTTCGTGACCGAGAGTTGTTGGCCAACCGCCTGTACGAAAGCCTCCTGCCCGCCGAAGGCACCCCCGAAGAAATCGCTGCCGCGTGGCACCAAGAAATCCACGACCGCCTCGACCAATATGACCGGGGCGAGACACAGTCATTCACATTGGACGAGTGCCAAGCCAGCATGGAAGAAGCTATTGAGCGTGCCCGATTAGCTCGGGCGGCAAGAGATGCGGTGTGATGATTCAGATTCCCGGCGAACCGGCGACGTTAGTCGCCTGGGTGAAACCATCCACCCGGTTGTGGCAGTCCACCCGGCGACTAACGTCGCCGGTTCGCCGGGAATGCGAAAAGCCTAAAACACGCCCCAATTTCAGTCGCTCTTCACGCTGCGGGTTGTCGCGGTTAGACTAACGCTTCCAACCCACCCCGTTTCCTCTCGTCACGATTCCCATGACACGACTACTCCTTGTTCTGATTGCGGTTTTGTTCACCACACTGCCGGTGTTCGCGGTCGATCCGCCGAAGGCGCCGCCGGTGGACATCGCGGATTGGACGCCACGACCAGCAAGCGGGAAGGCGGAACCGTGGGAAAAAATGAAAGATCCGGACTGGAACGAGGTCCGGTTCCGGTCGATGAACACCGGGCCGTTTTTCGATGCCACGTTTCAGTACCCGATTCATGGCAAACCGGCAACCGTTCACAAGGGCACGGCCGTTCGACTCCCCGGCCAAGTTGAAGGCGGGGTTCTGTTCGACCGGAACATGTTGAAGTTCGTGGCGGGATGGTCGGGCGGGTATCTGCTGCACAGCGATAAGCGATTCGGACTGCTCAACACGCCGGTCCCGGTTGGCACGCTGTCCTATGCGGCGCCGGTGGGTCCAGGGTGGGCGTCACCGACCGAGTCTTGGAGCACAGGCGGGGCAGGGATCACGGCGCCACTTCCAAAAGAGTGGGCGAAGTATCGCGGGCTGCACGTTCATGGCAATCGGGTTGTGTTCCAGTACACCGTTGGCAGCACGGAAGTGCTAGAATCGGCTTCGATGCAAGCCGGGGCCATTGTGCGTTCGCTACATGTTGCGCCGACGAAAGCGGCGTTGAATGTGATGGGGACCAGCGATCGGTTTTTCACCATCCCGGCCAGTGGCAAGCCGCAAAGTCTGTCGTTCCACATGAAGGACGGCACGGCGGCCCCGTCGGAAGACTTGACCGCGTTGACCAAACCCGGCGCCAGTCGTTGGGGTCAGCCGATCATCACGAAACTGGTGAAGGGCGATGACTCCGGCCCGCTTGCGGTGGACACGTTGACGCTGCCTTATGACAACCCGTTCAAGGCGCTGTTCTTCTGCACGGGTCTCGACTTTATGGCCGATGGCCGCGTCGCAATGTGTACCTGTCACGGCGACGTGTGGCTGGCCAAAGTCGATGAAACTGCGGGCACAGTTGCATGGCAACGGTACGCAACCGGGTTGTACCACCCGCTCGGGTTGAAGGTCGTGGACGGCAAAGTTGTCGTGTTGGAACGCGGGCAACTGACGCGGTTGCATGATAAGAACAACGATGGCGAAGCCGACTTCTACGAGTGCGTCGCCAACGATTGGGACACCGGGTCTGGGGAGCATTCCTACGACACCTGCCTTGAAACCGACCCGCAAGGCAATTTCTACTTCTTCAAAACTGGTGACACACATTTGCCGACGGGCGGCTGCCTGATGAAAGTGTCGAAGGACGGCAGCAAGACGGAAGTCTTTGCCACCGGGTTCCGGCACCCGATCGGCTTGGGGATGTCACCGTCGGGAATCGTGACAGGGGCAGACCAAGAAGGGAACTGGATGCCCGCAACGCGCATCGACCAGTACAAGCAAGGCGGGTTTTACGGCGACATGCGCGCGAACCATCGGGCCGTGGCGCCGACGATTTATGACGGCCCGCTTTGCTGGGTGCCACGCGAAGTGGACAACAGCGCAGGCGGGCAAATGTGGGTTCCCGAGGGGAAGTTCGGCCCTTTGGGCGGGCTGCCGATTCACTTCAGTTACGGCCGCTGTAAGCCGTTCGTGCTGCTCCGCCAGGAGATCGGCGACACGGTCCAAGGCGGCGTGTGGGACTTGGGAATCAAGTTCCTATCGGGCGTCTGTCGGGGCCGATTCAACACCGCAGACGGGAACATTTATGTCTGCGGGCTGAACGGCTGGCAAACCGCAGCCCAAAAAGATGGCTGCCTGCAACGGGTCCGCTACACCGGCAAACCGCTACAAATCCCCACGAAAATGGCGGTCGTCGCGGACGGCGTGAACCTCACCTTCAGTAACAAACTCGACCGACCTACCGTCGAAGACGTTAAGAACTATCGGGCCGCGTGGTGGAACTACCGTTGGGTGGCAGAGTACGGTTCCAAGCGTTACTTAGTGTCACGCCCCGATACTGTCGGGCAAGATGATGTCGTGGTAGCCGGTGCCAAACTACTAGAGGATGAGAGAACCGTTCACGTTCGCATCCCGACGATTCAACCCGTCATGCAAATGCAACTCGGCGTGAACCTCAAAGCAGCGGACGGCAACCCCGTCGTGGGGTCCGTGTTTCTGACGATCCACAAAACCGAGAAGTGAATTGCCCGATCGTTGATGGAATTCTTTACGGCATTTTCAGTTTCAATGTAGCGTTCTTGTTAGCCCGACGCGCGAGCGAGGGGTTTCGACTGAACCCCTCGCTCGCGCGTC
>JAYVXO010000110.1:0-5861 GCA_043785105.1 Fimbriiglobus sp. | reverse complement strand
GAACTCTGCAAGGGTGGCAAGAAGATCGACCTCATCGACGTGCGCACGCCCGTCGAATATCGGGAGGTCCACGTCGAAATCGCTCGGAACGTCCCACTGGACCAACTTGATTCCGTGGCATTGATGCAGGCTCGCAACGGCTCGGCCAGTGAGCCGCTGTACGTCATCTGTCGTTCGGGAAACCGGGGCCAGCAAGCGTGCGAGAAGTTCCTCCAGGCGGGCTTCTCGCACGTTGTCAACGTCGAAGGCGGCACGATGGCGTGCGTGGAAGCGGGCTTTCCCGTCGTCCGTGGCAAGAAGGCCGTCTCGCTGGAGCGGCAGGTGCGCATCGCAGCGGGGTCGCTCGTGGTGCTGGGGGCGGCGCTCTCGTTCGTCCACCCGGCGTTCGTCGGTCTGTCGGCGTTCGTCGGGGCCGGGCTGGTGTTTGCCGGGATCACCGACACCTGCGGCATGGGCATGATCTTGGCCCGGATGCCGTGGAATCAAGTCAAGAAAACTGCCAACCCGTGCTGTGGCAAGAAGGAGGTTTGCTCATGAAACTGCTCATCGTCGGTGGTGTGGCTGGTGGTGCATCCGCAGCGGCCCGTGCCCGCCGCCTTTCGGAAGATGCCCACATCGTCGTGTTCGAGCGGGGGCCGGACGTATCGTTCGCCAACTGCGGCCTGCCGTACTACGTCGGCGGCGAGATCGCTGAGCGGAAGAAACTACTCGTCACCACGCCGGAAATGTTGCGTTCCCGCTTCAAGCTCGACGTGCGAACCCAGTCGTCGGTCGAGTCCATCGACCGCACGGCCAAGACGGTTCGTGTCCGTGACCTCGCATCGGGACGGGAATACGAGGAAACCTACGACAAGCTGATCCTCGCAACCGGGGCGGCTCCGGTTCGCCCTTCGATTCCCGGCATCGACTTGCCCGGCGTGTTCACCCTGCGAAATCTGCAAGACACCGACCGCATAAAGGAACAGGTGAACCGGGGCGTGAGGCAAGTCGTTCTCTTGGGAGGCGGCTTCATCAGCCTGGAGTTGGCGGAGAATTTCGTCCGACTCGGCATCTCGACCACGGTGGTCGAGAAGAACGACCAGATTCTCACGCCGTTCGACAAGGAGATGACCACGCCCGTCGTTGAGGCGTTGCTGGGAAAAGGCGTCTCGCTCCTGCTGGGCCAGTCCGCCGAAGCGTTGGAGCCGACCCCCGATGGCTTGGTCGTGTGCTTGAATTCCGGTCAACGGCTTCCCGCTCAACTGGTCATCTTCGGAATCGGAGTGCGCCCGGAAAACAAACTGGCGGTCGATGCGGGTCTGGAAGTCGGGCCTCGTGGTGGGATTCGGGTCAACGAATACCTGCAAACCAGCGACCCGGACATCTATGCGGTCGGAGACGCCATCGAGGTCAAGGACGTGGTGTCGGGCGAGCCGACGCAAGTTCCGCTCGCCGGACCCGCCAACCGTCAGGGGCGGATCGCTGCCGACAACGTATTCGGTCGCTCGGCGACGTACCGGGGGACGCAGGGGACCGCTATCCTCGGCTTCTTCGACCGCACGGCAGCGATGACCGGCGCATCGGAAAAGGTCTTGCAACGGGCCAATCGTCCCTATCGCAAGGTCTACGTTCACCCGACGCACCACGCCGGGTACTACCCCGGTGCGGAAGCGATGGCCCTCAAGCTCCTGTTCGACCCGACGACGGGCCGGGTGTTGGGAGCGCAAGCGGTGGGCGGGGCCGGGGTGGACAAGCGGATCGACGTGCTGGCCGTGGCGATCCAAGCGGGTATGACGGTGTTCGACCTGGAAGAAATGGAACTGGCCTACGCCCCGCAGTACGGTTCGGCGAAAGACCCGATCAATATGGCGGGCTTCGTGGCGGGCGGGTTGATGCGTGGTGAACATCCCCAGGTCGATGTTGAGACGGTATTGGCGTCTCCCACTTCCGAGCGACCGTTCGTGTTGGACGTTCGCACGCCGCAGGAGTTCGCTTCCGGCCACATCCCCGGAGCCGTCAACATTCCGGTGGACGACCTGCGGTCCCGCCTGGGCGAACTGCCCCGTGACCGGGAGATCGCCACCTATTGTCAGGTGGGACAGCGTGGCTACTTGGCGACCCGAATTCTGCACCAGAATGGGTTCTCGGCGGCGAACATCGGCGGCGGCTACAAGACGTACAAACTGTTGCACCCGTCCGCATGAAACGCTTGGTGGCCCGACCTCGAACCCGAACCGGATGATACCCATGCCGCAAACCCCGCACGTCGAGAAGCACTTCACCGCCTCGGAGTATGTCCGGGACATTGTGATCGGGATGTCGGACGGCCTCACCGTCCCTTTCGCTCTGGCGGCGGGCTTGTCGGGGGCCGTGGATTCGACCGCCATCATCATCACGGCGGGACTGGCCGAGGTCGCTGCCGGGGCGATTGCGATGGGCCTCGGTGGTTACTTGGCCGCACGCACGGACGCCGAACACTTCGCCTCCGAGCGAGCGAGGGAGGAACGGGAAACCGAAGAGATGCCGGAGAAAGAGGCTGCCGAGGTCGCCGACGTGTTACGATCCTACGGCCTCGAAGACGACAAAGTGGAATCGGTGGTAACTTCGATCCGTGCCGACAAGAAGCGGTGGGTGGACTTCATGATGCGGTTCGAGCTTGGCCTTGAGGAGCCGGACCCGAAGCGGGCCAGGAACAGCGCCCTGACCATCGCCCTGTCGTACATCGCCGGGGGGATGGTCCCGCTCGCCCCGTATTTCTTCCTTCGCTCGGTCCACTCGGCCCTCGTCGGCTCCGTCGTCGTGACGCTGCTGGCACTGCTCGTGTTCGGGTACGTCAAGGGCCGGTTCACGACGGCCAAGCCGTTCCGCAGTGCGTGGCAAACCGTCGTCGTAGGCGGGCTGGCGGCGACGGCGGCGTTCGTCATTGCGAAGGCCATCGGGTAGGGGGACCGCCGACCGTTTCAGGCCGATTTCTCGCCGAGTAAATTGGGCGTCGATTGCCGAAATGGTAAGTGATGGATCAAAAAGTGACTGCTGGTAGTGGTACGGTAATGGGCCGCTTCGACGGTTTTTTACCCCCGCTGCCGGACTGTGAGCAGACGGGTGCGCAGGCTTATAGCATTCCCCCAAAATCTACCGGACAATGGCGCTGGCGCAGAAAATGCACTTCAACGTGGCAGAATCCTTTTCCCCTGGCAAGGCGGAGACGCTACGCACGGGACGTACTACATAAAGTTGTTCACCAATAGGTCGCCAAGCTAGAACCGAGTGGCGGACAAGACATTGCCACGGTTCGGGCCGGGGTTCGGTCGGCAACCAAATCCCGATTACGAGGACAAGCGAATGGATTCGGCGTTGAGGCAATCCGAAGTCCGGTATCGACGGGTGTTCGAGACGGCCAAAGACGGCATTCTCATTCTAAATGGCGACACCGTGAAGATCATCGACGCCAACCCGTTCATGACGGAGTTGTTGGGGTACTCGCACGACGAGTTTCTGGACAAGGAACTGTGGGAAATCGGCCTGTTTGCCGACAAGCGGGCGAGTCAAGCGGTCTACGAAAAACTCCAAGAGAAGGGCTACGTCCGCTACGACAACCTGCCCCTCCAAAGCAAGTCCGGCAAGAAAGCCGAAGTCGAATTCGTCAGCAACGTCTACCGGGAAGGCGATCACCCCGTCATCCAATGCAATATCCGTGACATCGGCGAACGAATCCGCTTGGAGCGGGAGTTGAAGGCCCATGATCGGCGCTTCCGCATATTGGTCGAACAGGTCAAGGACTACGCCATCTTCATGACCGACACCGGGCGGCGGGCGACCAGTTGGAACGAAGGTGCGCAACAGGTTCTCGGCTTCGGGGAAGACGAGTGGATCGGTCGGAACATCGTGCCGCTAATCTTTACCCCGGAAGCCATCGCAGACGGCATCGCCCAAAAAGAATTTGACGACGCCGAAGCCCACGGACGGGCCGGTGATGACCGCTGGATGGTGAAGCAGGACAGCACCCGGTTCTTTGCGTTGGGCATCCTCACCGCCTTGCGGGACGAAGACGGCACGTTAATCGGCTTCACCAAAGTCGTGCGGGACCAGACGGAGCGGAAGCGGCTGGAGGACAATTTGCACCGCCACGCCGACCAGTTGGCCGAACTGCATCGTCGCAAGGATGAATTTCTGGCGATGCTCGGCCACGAACTCCGCAACCCCCTGGCCCCCATTGCCAACGCCGTCCAACTGCTCCGTCTCCAAAAGCACGAGGACCAACTCCAGCACAAAGCCCGCACCATCATCGAGCGCCAGGTGGGGCAACTGACACGGATCATTGACGAGTTGTTGGAAGTCACCCGCATCACGAGCGGTCGGATTCAGCTTCGTTACGATCTGATCGCAGCGAGCGACCTCGTGGAACGAGCGGTCGAGACGGCCCGCTCGGTGATCGACCGGCGGAGGCACGAACTCACGGTGTCACTGCCACCCGACCCCATCTGGTTGAACGCCGACCCGACCCGGATGGAACAAATCGTCGTGAATCTGCTCACCAACGCCGCCAAGTACACCGGGGAAGGCGGACATATCTGGCTGACCGTTCAGCGAGTGGGGAACGAGTGTGTATTGAAGGTGACGGACACGGGCGAGGGTATTGCCCCGGCACTCCTACCGTACATCTTCGACCTGTTCACCCAGGCCGAACGGTCACTTGATCGCTCGCAGGGCGGGTTGGGCATCGGGCTGGCACTGGTGCAACGACTGGTGGAACTCCACGGGGGGCGGATTGAGGCCCATAGCACGTTGGGACAGGGCAGCGAATTCATCATCCACCTGCCCTTAGCTACGGCTTCCCCAGAACAGTCGTTGGCCCCCAATGAAGCCGCCGAACCGACCGACCCATCGCTGCGTGTTTTAGTGGTAGATGACAACGTGGATGCGGCAGAGAGTTTGGCGGATTTGTTGCGAGCGCTGGGCCACGACGTGAGGACGGCCCACGACGGCCCGACCGGGCTGGAAGCGGCCACCGGCTTCCGCCCGGACGTGATGCTATTGGACATCGGCTTGCCCGGACTGGACGGGTACGAGGTCGCCAAGAGGTTGCGTCGGCAGCCATTGTTCAAAAGTCTCGTACTCGCCGCCATGACCGGGTACGGGCAGGAGTCCGACAAAGATAAGTCGAAGTCGGCGGGGTTCGATCACCATTTGGTTAAGCCCGCCGACTTCGAGAAGGTGCGGCAAATCTTGGCAACCGTCTCGAAGTAGTGAACTCCACATGAACGACTTCCCACGTCGCCATAGTACACCCCCCCGGTCAGAGAATGCGTCCCGCCGAGAATGACGACGGCGACCAGCATCGTAACCGAAATCGGCTGCGTCATCGAAGTTCTGGCTTTGCCCCCGGCACGCAGCACTCGGCGCATACAGCAGTGGTCGGCTGGTTTCTCAGAATGACGGAGGCGATGATTTGGGTTATGGCAACTCGGACCAGTCGGTGATCCTCCGCAGCCGGGCCTACATTCGGTTCGCCACCTGCCGCACCTTGACCCACTCGACTTCGAGCTTGAACGGCCCGGCCTTCTTGTCGCTCACCATGAAGCCCAGGGCGTTGACCCCGTTCGGGTCCACCGGCCCGGCATCCTCGACCGGCCTGCCGAACGAAGTCGCCTCGAACGTGTCGAGCGGAACTTCAATCTCAACCCACTCGCCCTTCTTCGTCTGCACTGTTGCCCGGTACGAGAAGGCGATCAGCGGCTTGGCGAGGTAGAGGTTCAGCGAATACTCCCGACCGTCGCCACGGACTATAGTGGACCCCGGAAACCGGACCGCGGGTAGAACTCCTTTGTTGGGGGTTTGGATCGCGGTCGTTTAAGGGCGTGTGAATGAGCAAAAGTCCTCGG
>JAYVXO010000109.1:0-43423 GCA_043785105.1 Fimbriiglobus sp. | reverse complement strand
TCAGGTTAATGGTGAGACGGCTGACAAATAGGAGTACGACCCCCGGTTCAGGCGGTGCCTCAAACGCTCAAAATCCTAGGCTCGCCGCATGATTCTTTACCGTATGGTCTCTAAGGTAATGAAATTATTTGCCAATCCTGACATGATGTCTTCTCCAGGCTTACAGTCTGATATTCTGAAGGCATTGTCCAAGGCCGATCCCGAACAGGCTTACAATATAATTGGTTCGGTTGAAAATATTTCCGTCGATCCAGAAATTAAATCGGTAAAAAACGATACGTTGGAGATCTTGAAACGAGTTGCACGTAAGAAATAATTAGCCGATTGTCGTCGCTGTCGGACTCGGGCGGCACGCTGGAGGGGTACGACTTCCTCGGGCTGGGCACGGTCGTGAAACGGAGCCACTCGCAACCGGGGGTGGACCTGACGTTCCTGGGCACCGGGCCGGGGAGCGGTGGGGACCAGTACATCGGGCTGGACTCGTTCGGGCGGGTGATTAACCAGAACTGGAAGGGGAGTTCTGCGAGTACGGATCGGTTCACGTATACCTACGACCGCGACAGTACCCCCCAGGGAAGTTCCTGGGGCGGCCTGCGTCACGACAAATTGATGGTAGTGCGGATCGAATCCGTTTCTGCCTCGGTCAGGAAAAACGCTGGAACCGAAGTCAGATTATCATTCAGAGCCTTTGCCAAGCGATGGCGACCATCAATGGCGAACTTGCCACCCTTGGTGCGGACAAAGATCACGGGGACGGAGATATCAACTTTGTCCCAGTCCACGTCGTGCTTGAGCTTCACGCCTTCTAAGTAGTCTGCGATCACCGCACCGTGCTTCGTCAAGTCATCGAACTCTACTGGCCGAGGGGCAGCAACAATGATCTGTTTCGCCTTATGAACATCGTACCGCTCGAACAGTTCCTGCGTCCGTTCGGGCTGATTCAAGTCCCAGGCAAAGTCGCTCGACATCAGCGGCTTGCCTTCGTCGGCTTTCGCCATCGCTATACGCTCGCTTCGGTTGCGGACAGAAAATACACTTGGGTGAACCTGAGTATCTGTTTCGGGTCGGCTGGTGGACTTGTCAGCCTGGTTCTACTTTTACTGAGTTGACCAAATACGACTGGTCAATTGATTCTGAACGGTAGCCGATGGTCCGGCGAACACCTTCGGCGCATACGCTTTATATGGTGACGTGCCAACGTTGAACAGTTCATTTTCTCGGCTATTTTGCGCTGATCAGAACACAGGATTCGATGTAATTTCGCGATCGTGTCACTTCGCAGGGCACAATCTCTTGCGACGGTTGCCGAAAAAATGACCGCTAGCGATCAGGCCATGTTGTTGCAGTTGCGGACATTAACGCGCCACAATTGTGTAATGCATTTGGTCGGATTGTCACACTTGAGAGTGGGGCGACACGGTGATCAAGGCCAAACGGAAGACACCAGACAAAGACACGTTGCGCGAACTCTATCTGAAGTCCGGGAACCAGTGCGCGTTCACCAGTTGTACACGAGTGATGCTCAACAAGGACGGGGTTTTCGTCGGTCAAATCTGCCACATTGAGGCGGCCGAGGAGGGTGGGGAACGGTTCAACCCCTTCATGACAGACGAGGAGCGGGCGGCGTTCTCGAACCTCATGCTCATGTGCTACGACCACCACGTGATCACGAACGATGTGACCACATACACGGTCCCTGTGCTCCGGGGCATAAAGGCGGAACACGGTCCAAATTTACCGACCCAGCCCAGGCGATTCTGAACGGTGACGCCGTTCAGTTCGCTGGTGATGTCGTGCAGATCGGTGTCGCAAACAGGGCCGTTACAGCCCCAAACAGCGGCACAATCAACTTGGGGGACAGCCATCACCACTACAACAAGCCCGGTCCGACGCAGCCGATGAAGTTTGAGCCTACGGGTGCCGAAATCGAGATCCTCACGCGCTTGGCTGAATCTAAAAAAGGCTACTTGAACTTTGTCACTTTCGATGGTGGCGTTGAGGTTCTTATCGAGGGCCGACCGCTCGGGGGCAGCGGTGGCGGCGAGCCGTCCGTACAGCTTTACGAGGCAGTTCAGCGTCTCCTGTGTAATGGGCTGCTGTCCGACCTGCAACGGAACGGCGAGGTCTACCACATCTCCACCAAGGGCCGTGACGCCGCGAGGCAAATCCGCGAGCAGATTGATCGGGGCGAGCGACCCGACTACGGCCACATCGAGCGGACGATGCCTGACCTCTTGCGTGAGATGCGGGAGGACTTCGGTAAGTGCCCGGTCGTGAGAGAACTGATTATCATGGACAGCAAGGACGAACTCTACAACGGCCGTGGCGTTCTCGTGTATTATCGATCCGTGCATCCAGACCTCGACGGCATGTTCCAGGTGCTGGAAAACATAGGGATCGTGCAGAACATCACCCACAACAACACCGGTCGTTACCGTGTTTCCGAGGCATTTGCCCGCTACCTCCAGGACAAGGGGTGACCTCGGTGGTCAGCCTCTGTCGCCGAACGCTCGTCTGGTGCCATGTCAATTCCAGAGCGGCGGTACCGGCCGCCGGGGCGGATCACGAGGCATGGTTCGCGGATGTTGCGTTCGGCGGTGTGGGCTGCCGAACGGCAACACGTCGATCCGTCCCGAGGCAAACTTGATAACAACTCGACATAGCGAGCCATCACGAGTGACAACAGTTTGCTAACGATATGGGACATGCGAATGCCCGACTGGTACAATGCCGATGCCGTGTGGAAAGTTCTGAAACTGTTCAAAACCAGGGTGAACCACGCGAAACCAGTCCGACTGCAATGCGGAAGAAATGCGACTCTCTTAGGCTGAAAGCCTGGCAGCACTCAGCCCAGGGCAAGGAGGCTTGGCGACGCCGCCCTGGGTCCACCACGAAAACAGACTCAGCCTGAAGGGCTGACAGCCATCGTTCCCGGCTCGCGGCTCGCAGTCCTTCAGACTGCTAGGAATTGCGATCCGTGAACCCAGGGTTACGCCGAAGCGGCTGAGTGCTGCCAGGCATTCAGCCTGAAATCCGGCAACCTGTGTGCAAACAGTCACCAACAAATGAGACGCTCACCCGAGAAAAGACTGAAGTAGCTTTGGTCCGCTAGCACAAAATTGTCATAACATTCTGGCTTATTTTCTTAGCCCGAACGCAACAGTGTCGTCATCCTCGATTACGCGGCCGGGTTCAGGGCGGCGGGGGGTTCGGTGCGGGATTGGAGAATGGTGATGTGTACTTGCGGCCCGGATCGAACCGGCGAAATGTGCAGTATGACGTCGTAAAAGTTGCCGAACTCGGCGTGCCGGATGATCCCGTACTGGTCCGATTGCTGGGGCTGCGAAGACGGCAGACCCGCTAGCCACCGGAACCGGGCCACGAGTGGCAGGTGAATGTTTGGCGGGAAGCCGCCCCACAATTGCCAATGGCCGTTGCGAAGGAATCGCACTTCGACCCGTGGGCCGACGCGGGCGACGGTGATTTCCCGCGTCCCTTCCTGAATCGCGTCGTGCATCATCAAGCTAATCGTGCGAATCGCGGGGAGGGTATTTTCATACCGCGATTCCCGTTGATTCGCAACTGGCGTGAGGTTCCGCGCGTCCTCGAACACCATGAACGGACTCTCGGTCAGTTCGGGTTCGACTTCGCCATAGAATCGGTTAATGGCAGCCTGAAGTTGGGGCAACTCGGCAGCGACTGGCACAATCTCGCGGTTCAAAATGAACCGCAGCGTTTGAAACGTAGCCGGGACGTGCAGGTCGGGGACGGCGATCGTGAAGGTGTGATCGTCCACCTTCAACGGCACCATCGAATGTTCGCGCGCCACCGACTCTGGGAAATGCTCCAGCAGCGATTCTTCAACCGGCAGTGTTTCCAAGTTCAGCAGAATGTTGCGGATCGGCAGGAGTTGTTGAATCGAGTCCGGGAAATCGACAAAGAGTTCGGCGCGTAACGTGATCTTGGCGCGAATCAGTTCGCCGACACGAGATTGTTCAGCCAGGAACTTGCCACGACGGGCGTCATTGGGCAACAAGTTTGCCACTTCGTCGGCAAGCCGCAGATACTTCGCCCACGCGACATTGGACCGGGTGCCGGTCTCTTCCAACCAATCCGCAAACACCAGCCGGGGCAGGGCATCGGCGGGGTTTTGCAAAATCTGCCGCATCAGTGCGTCGGCAGTGGGGTGGTTGTCGGCTGGTGTCATCGCGGGTCGTCTCAGGTGTATTTCAGCATCACTCGCATCCGATTAGTGTGCGAACGACATGCCCATTTTACCCAAACCGCGCCGAATGAGACCAGTTGAACCCAAGTTTGTGCAAAGTATTTTGCCCCTACGCTGCTTCATCGAACCGTCGCAAGTGCGGGTGAAACCCCTCATCGGACGGCTCAATCCCCCGCAGGAGAAACCCGTGATCGTCACTCGATTCTTCAGGAATGACGGGCGAAATGGGGAACGGAATCACGTCCGGCATGGCGGGTTCGTTGAGTGGAACGGCCCAGTGTGTCGGTAGGTCGGTGTCGAAGATTTCAGGGTTCACGACCTAGCCTCTTGGAAATTGCGATCACCACCGCATGACGGCGGTGCCCCAGGCCAACCCCGCGCCGAATCCGCTCAGCACGGCGAGTTGCCCTTCTTGTAATCGGCCTTCGCCGATGGCTTCATCCAGTGCAATCGGAATCGACCCGGCGGAAGTATTACCATACTTCTCTAAATTGTTAAAGACCTTGCTGCGCGGGATGTGCAGAACGTCAATTGCCGCGTTAATGATCCGCACGTTCGCTTGGTGGGTGACGTACACATCGACATCCGCCGGGGTCAGGTTCGCCGCCGTCAGCACGTCTTGAATCGTGTCGCAGAGAATCTCCACCGCCCACCGGAACACGGCGCGGCCGTCCATATACATGAAGTGCTTGCCTTCTGCCAAAAGCTCGGCGGTCGGCGGGTTGCGGCTGCCACAGGCGTCGCGCTTGAGCAACGGCCCGCCGGACCCATCGGCCCCCATGCTGTAGGCGAGAATGCCTTGATCGGGGCGACCGCGTTCGAGGATCACGGCCCCGGCCCCGTCACCGAACAGCGGGTAGGTCTTGATGTCGTTCGGGTTCAGCACGCGGCTGTTGGTGTCACCGCCGATAATCAACGCGCGGTCGCTCGCCCCGCTGAGGATATACGCGGCACCCGTAATGAGCGCATACATGAACCCGGCACAGGCCGCTTCCACTTCAATGGCCGGACCTGTGATGCCCAGACGATCTTGGACAATGCACGCCGTTGAGGGGAACGACATGTCCGGCGTAAAGGTGCCGAGGACGAGTAGGTCGCAGTCAGCCGCAGTCAGCCCTGATTTGGCAAAGCAATCGTTTGCGGCTTCGACGCAGAGGTCCGACGTGGCTTGGTGCGGCAGGGCGTGGCGGCGTTCCAGAATGCCGGTCCGCTTGACGATCCATTCGGAATCAAACCCGAGGCGGGCGTGAAGATGCTCATTGCTGACGACCGAATCCGGAACATACTTTCCGGACCCGACGACGCGAAGCCCCATCAGGGACCGACATTTCGGACGTTGGAAGGGTCGCTCGCTACTCATTCGCACGCCATCCCGAACCCAAGGAACGGGCATCCCGGTGACTCCGGACGCCCTGAAAGCTGATTATAGGAACAGCCCGCTTTCTCGACCGAACCAGAAATGAATTGTGAGACTACTCCACGCGATTTTCGCCGCCACTTTGCAGGAACGCGAGGTGTGCCAGAACCAGTTGGGAGGTGGCATCAATGCGAATGGTGCCATCATTTGGCGCCAACCGCGTCCCGCCGTTGAGAAAGTTGGTCCGGAAGGTTTTCTCGAAGTGGTTGGCACTTTCGTCGGTGAACTGCAAAGTCCGCATGAAATTCAACCCTTCGATGGCCACGATGCGGTACTTGTGAAACCGGGCCAAGTCTGGCACCTGCCGCGTGAGCTTGGCGGCATGGCACATCGCGTTGACACACAACGCGGACTCGAACCCCGGTTCGTTCGTGGCAGTGGGATTGTTTTTGAAGCCTCCAATCCACTGCGGCGTCCGGGAATCCGTGCGGGGGTATTGGCACGTCGCCAACCAATCTGCCATCTCGAACACGGCTGTCGCGGTGGCCGCATCCTTGTTGTTTTGAAGACAAAAATCGACGAACGCGGGCAGCAATGTTGCCATCATCATGGGCTGCGGTTGCGTCTTGACCACGCCACGATAGTACGTTACGGCCTTGGCAATCCGATCCCGCTTGGCCGCGTCCGACTTCAACCGCTGGCTCATCGAAAGCGCCTGCAAGGCAAGCCCCGGACAGACCATCGCCCCATCTACGTCTGCTTTTTGACCATCATCCGCAATGCTAATCGAACCATCCGCACGGCATTGCTTGGCTAAGAAGTTGCATAGTGCCTCGGCGTCCGCGAGTTGCTTCGCGTCGGGGTTCGACAAGCTATAAATCGCCAGCGCCAAGACTGCCGCGAACCCGACCCGGTTGCACCGCTCCGAAGTCGTTACCGGCACCTGGCACGTTGCATCGGCTGCATCGAGCTTTGTGAGAGCAAGAAGCGAGAGGATCGAACCGTTGGCCCGTGCCGCGAAGCGGTCGTCACCCGTAAATTTAGCGGCTTCGGCGAGGGCGAGTGTCCCGAATGCTTGGCGAAGATCGTGATCCGATTCCAGCCATTGCCGGATCGAAGGGTTTAAGCCGGGCAAAAAACGCCCGTTGGTCTGGTTCATGCGCCAGAGCCAATCCGCACCGGATCGCATGGAGTAAACGGCTTGTTCGGTTTCCGGCGGGAACGCGCGCAGATCGTTGAGAAACCGCGCGATAGGGGCTTGTGGCGTAGATTGAAGTTGATTCCCGACCACCGGGCTAACCGTCGGTATGGGAGCCGGTGCGGTGGGGGCACCTGTGATCGACGGCGGTAGCCGACGCGGGGGAGGGGTTTGCCCCAAGCCCAGGGCGACCGTGCCCCCGAGGACCGTCAGTGCAACAAAGCCGATGCTGAATAATTCACGACGCTGCGTCATACCCGAGCCTCCTTGCCCGTGGAAAAACCGTGTGCAGCACCTAGTTGAAAATAAACTGGCCGCAGTTTCAACCCGAAGTTGACTGCGGCCACGAAGCATTCGTAGTAAAAGCAATTACCCGACGATTTGCTTGATCTTCACGCGGACGTGCGGTTGGGTATGACCACGCAATCGCTTCGAGGCTTTACGACGGCGGAATTTTTGGGTCATCGTTTTGACACGCGGGAAGTCCACAACTTCGGCAATGATCTTGGCACCAGCAATGTGCGGCAGACCAATTTGGGCGGAACCATCTTTCTCGATCAGCAAGATGTGGTTCAGTTCGATCGTGGCTCCCACTTCGATTTCGCGGTGGTCGATAATGACCATTGCGCCTTCTTCAGCCCGATATTGCCGGGAACCGTCTTCAAAAATCGCGTACATGATCGACTCCGAACCTATTTACAAAGCGAACAGTAATAGTAGCAGCCCCGCCAACGTCGGCTAGTGGGGTTTTGTGCGGAATCAGCGACGCGGCAAATTTGCAGGTCGCACTCGACACTTGAATTTAGACAGGATTAACAGGATTTAACAGGATTAGGAGTTAAGCACACATGCCGAAATCCAAAAACGATCACGAAAACACGAAAGTACGAAAGCGCGAAAAAATCCATGAGCTATGGGGTTCTATTTCGTGCTTTCGTGTTTTCGTGATCCTCCGCGTCTTTGGCTTGGAATCGTCAATCCTACGGCAAACCCCGTTGTATTGCGTAAGTCCTATCTGATTCTGATTCGTGTGATTCGTCTGATTCGTCTGATTCGTGGTGAAAAGTCTGATCGACCACGACCTGCAAGTCCCGATCGTATCAGCCGATCCGAAGCACGACATCACCGAGTTGGTCGGCTTCGGGTTGACTGTGCGTGACGTGGATGGCGGTGATCGCTTCGCGTTTTCGCAATTCCCGGAGCCGCTCAATCAGTTCATCGTGGGTTGCCGAATCGACTGCGTTGAGCGGTTCATCGAGTAGCAACACATCCGGACGAAACGCTAGCGCCCGACCCAATGCCACCCGTTGCGCTTCACCACCACTGAGGCGAATCGCCTTCCGATCCAGAATTGCGTGCAGTCCCAGCCACTTGGCGAGTTCCTGGACTCGTTCTTGAATCACGACATTCGACGTGCCACGAATGGCGAGACCGAACGCAATGTTGTCGCGCACGGTCATCGTGCGAAACACTGCCGCATCTTGGGGGACATACCCGAGATTGCGGGCTGCGGGCGTGAAGCCGGTCACGTCCTGGCCGCGTAGTTTCACCACGCCATCGGCTACAGGACGCAGCCCCGCGATCGCTTCCAACAGCGTCGTTTTGCCGCTGCCGGTCGGTCCCATCAGCACCGCATAACACCCCGTCTCGATACGGAAGTTCATAACGGGCAGCGTGAACGCCGCTTGCCGCACGATCAGGTTGACGACTTCAATCATGCGGTACCAAGGCTGAAAGACCACCACGGAAAACACGGAAAACACGGAAAAAAATCCGCATCTTCAAGAACAGTTTGAGTCTCACGAAGCACAGCTTGCCTGTTCCCAACTCGCTAGTTGGCTGTAAATATATTTCCGTGCTTTCCGTGTATTCCGTGGTGAAAACTCTGCGTTAAACGACCTCCGCACTGCGTAGGCCGACCAGCCGCAACAGGAGCAACACGACGAGCGCGATCCCGATCATGAGTAGCGAAACCGCGAGCGCGGCTTCGAGGTTGCCGACGCTCAGTTCGAGGAAAACGGTTGTGGGTAGCACCTCCGTTTTCATCCGTGTGGTTCCGGCGAAGATCAGCACGGGGCCGAACTCCCCGAGTGATCGTGCCCACGCTAACGTGGCAGCGGCGATCAACCCACGACGGGCTTCGGGAAAGGTCACCAGCCAAAACGCTTGGGAGCGGGAACAGCCCAGGGTCAACGCCACCTGTTCGGTGCGTGGGGAAAGTTGGTCGAACGTCACGCGCATGGTCCGGACGGCGAACGCCGTCGAGACGGCGAATTGCGCCAGGATCACCGCCGGGATTTCGTAAGTGATCGGGATGCGGTCGCCCAAGAGTCGTCCCGGTGCCGTTTGAAACAGGATGAGCAAACTTAGCCCCACGACCAGCGGCGGCAGCACGACGGGGACATCGACGAGTAGCTCAATCACCCACTTGCCCGGAAACGGAACACGCGACAACAGATACCCCAGCGGCACGGCCACCCACAGGGCGAGGAGCGTGGTGATCGACGAACTCAGCAAACTCAGGCGGATTGCGTAGCGGATTTCGGGGGTGTTCAATGCGGTGATAATGTGGGCGGGCGTCGTGTAAAAAAGATCGGCCACGAGCATGGCCACGATCAGCCCGAGGTAGAGCGAACTGAGCAAGCCTAGCCCGACGAAAAACGGCCAATCGGAACGATTGCGTGGGGGCGTCACGGCGTGGGTTCTCCGCTTGGAGTGATGACTTCAAACCCCGCTTCTTGGAAGCGTCGCAAACCCTGGTTGGCGATGAATCGGGCGAACTTCGTGGCGCGCGGTGGGTTCGTGGATTGCGTCAACACGGCGACGGGGACCGTGGCCACGATGCCGTCCAACTCGGATAAGCGCACCGTCGGCAACTCAGGAAAGTGGTAGGCAACGGCGTCCCACACAATCGCCGCGTCCACGGTGCCAAGTTTCACGGCGTTGGCGGATTGGGTCACGGTGTCCGTCTTCACCACGATCACGCGGTCGAGTTCGTCCCACCGGCCCGTTGCTTGCAGATGATTCCGCGTCAGCAACCCGATAGCCGCGATACTCGGTTCGGCGAGGGCGAGTTTCCGACCGTTGGTTGTGAGGTCGGCCCAGGTCGCAATCGCGTGTTTCGGATTCCGCAACACGACAGCCCGCATCCGGGCGAGCGATAAACTTTCACCAATCAGTTGAAGTTGGCGTGCTTTTTGAAGGTACGAGTCGTCGGCGGGCAGGAACAAATCCGCCGGCGTCGTGGTCGCGCTGAAGCGGGCTTGGGTCAGCAAATCTTCCGAGCCGCCGAACCGGAGTTCGACCCGCCGCCCGGTTAACTGTTGGTAATCGACAGCAATCGCTTCAAGCGGCGGGCGAAGACTGGCGGCAACATAGGCGATCAACGGGCGATCGACTGACTGAGGCGGCATCAAGACCGCGATCAAGCCGATCAGCAATAATCCGGAGCCGGAACCGAGCCACAACAAGGGATGAACACGCCACCGCACGATGTACCGGCCTCGGGGGTAATGACGAAGATGTCAGGTGACATGGTATGGTTAACTCCCCAGAGATACCCGGCTATTTCCCGCCGGCTTGGTACCATTCGACGGTGCGCCGCAGCCCGTCTTCAAACGAGACCAACGGTTCGTAGCCCAGGTCTTTTTTAATGCGTTCGATTTTCGCCAGCGAGAACCGCACATCGCCGGTTCGGGCTGCGGCATGGGTGGGTGTGACCGATGTGCCGAGGATTTTGTTCAAGCCTTGCACCAAGTCCAACACGGTCACACTACGGCCCGTGCCGACGTTGTAGACTTTTCCGGAAACCCCTGGCACATGTGATGCTTTCATGATCGCCTGGACGCAGTTCTCGATGTACACAAAATCGCGCACTTGCAGGCCGTCGCCGTGAACACTCGGCACGCGGCCGGCGGTCATGATGCCGGTGAAGATTGCAATCACACCGCTGTACGGACTGTCAGCCCGTTGTCGCGGGCCGAAGATGTTGAAGAATCGCAGTCGGACCGTCTCCACGCCGAAACTTTTCGCGTAGGCTTCGAGGTAATGTTCCCCCGCGAGTTTTGCAGCAGCGTAAGGGGAAAGCGGGTTCAGTGGCGTGTCTTCGCTCTGCCCCGCCGGGTCGGAGGCGGTGCCGTAGGCGCTGGAACTGGCCGCGTACACGACTCGCCTCACGCCGTGCTTTCGGGCCGCATCCAGGACGTTCAACGTCCCGGTCGCACAGACGGCGTGGCACAGCAACGGGTCTTCGAGACTCTTGGCCACGGATGCCATTGCCGCGAGATGAAACACCACGCCTACGCCGCGCATGGCCCGATCGACCACTGTTGGATCAGTCACACTGCCGGTGATGACCTCGGGTTGTTTCGTGAGGTGCTTGAGGTTGTCACGAGTGCCGGTACTAAAGTCGTCCAAAATGCGTACCGATTTCCCCGCCGCCGTCAGTCCGTCCACGAGATGGGAACCGATGAACCCACTGCCACCCGTTACCAAGCAAACGTCGTTCATACTGCAATCTCTAACGAAATCTTGATGGGGCTCGATCCGAAAGCATCCACGAAAAACCGCTCCTTGCGGCCAAGTTGTTTGAACTTGGCCGCAAGGAGCGGAATTTGTTTCAGTTCCGTACCACAAAGCTAGTACGGAATGCTTACACCTGCACTTAGACTCACGCTGGAACTGAAAGTTTCACAAAACTCAGAACTGGCCGGGTGCCGTTGTGCCAACCGTTTTCAGCACAGGCACCATCGGGAATTCCGGAACGGGTGGTATGACCAAACCTTGCTCCAGCGGCTTTAACAACGGCGTTGCGCCGGATGTTGGTGGCTTGGCGGGAACACTCGGTGGTTTGATGGGGGCGTCTGGCGCCGTAACATCCGGCAACTTCGGCATCGGTTTCGGGCCGCTATCGGAAATCGGCGGGATTTTCGCTTTCGGTTCCGGCGCGGTCTCGGTCGCAGCGGGTGTCGTTGGCGGTTGCGACTGGTAAGTCGGTGCGGCAACAAACTGGTCAACCGCTGGTTCCCCGTAGTTCGGGCACGCCTCGTTCCACCGCGTGATCTTCGGCTTGAAGTATCCGAAGCACGACCCTGGGCAAATGTGCGGGCCGCAGAATTGCCGGATGTAGCGGCTTTCCATTCGGGGGTAAATCTTCTTACCGAGCCAGCCACAATCTTCGGATCGCTTCACACACGAATTGCCCACCAAAGGCCCACAGCCCGCACCACAGTTTTGAGCAACCGCGACACTCGTGCTACCCCACAACCCATAGCTCATGGCGACAGCGGCGATGAACCGCGCCCCCGTCCAAATTTTGCTGTACATGATCGAATCCTTTCGAGGAGCATCAAGCAGCCATGCCCAATGCAGGGAGTTTGAAACGGAAATGACTACCGGCGAACACCCGACGAACCACCACCACCGACAGACCCAGAACTGGTACCACCCGACGGCGCACGACCAATGGTCCCACCTGCGTTATTGCCGAACCGTTGTGTACCAAAGCCACCTGCCCGCCCCGCCCCACCGCCGCCGGTCACCGGATGACGACTGAAGTAGGAGCCTGTGTTGTTGAACGTCGCAACATGGCCCGTCAACGGCAGCGAGGCATCGACCCCTTGCGCCAGTTGATTGAGTTGGGATTGAAGGCCCTGGTTCGACTGCTGGTATTGCTGTTGAAGTTGGCCGAATTGCTGTTGAGCCTGCAACTGAGGCCGCACAATCCCAAGGTAGTTCAGCGCGGGGTTGTTCCCACGATTCGCCAGGTTCAGGTACGGGCTAAACGTTGGTGAGGAAAGCCCGCCTCCGGGTGGAACCGGCTGTGCCGTGGCCACCGAAATCGGCGCCAACGTTGTCATCAGAATTGCAATGCCGAACAATCGAATACGCAACATCGGGCTATCCTCGCCGCACGAATCCAGCAAATGAATTGAAACGCCACACGTTACGTTAAACCGTTAGCGGGCGGTGTCAACTTCCCCGTCCGTGTCTGGACACAAAAACGAATCGACGGCGGGACAGGGTCTTGTGAACCCCATCCCGCCGTCGAGGGCGAGTTTGAACTAGCACTGAACGTGCGTCGTCAGACTATTCGTTGCGTCCGGAACTTATCGGGCGACGTTCACGTTCGTTGTCTGCTGGCCAAGCAAGCCGCCGGTTTCGATCGTCTTGAACGTGGTGAAACCGAACAAGGTCGTACCAAGGACTCGTTCGACCGGAGCCAGTGTGCGGGCCAGTGTGTTGTCCACTTTCGCCAGCGGTAGGCCCATCACGAACACCCGGTCACCCGGTAGAACTTGGTAGTTACTCGCCGTGTTACCCCGGCGGGTGATCCCCTTCCAGTCAACGGGTAGGATTTGATCCCCACAGCCTGCCGGAGCAGGGCGAGCAATCCAAATCCGTTTCGACGAGACTTGCGACAGCCCACCCACAATCGAAATCGCGTCTAATACCGTTTCGTTCCCAGTCGCGGGGACGCGGGCCACTTGCTCGCCGTTTCCAGCAAAGTCCGTGATGACGTAATAGAACTTGCTGTTGTAAGCCGAGACATCAACCGTGACTTCCGGTCGGTACAGTTTCTCGGACAGTTTCGATTCAATCGCTTGCTTGATCTGCGGTAACGACATCCCGGCCACGTACACACTGCCGTACATGCCTAATGCCACAGTGCCATCGGGCCGAACCAAGTGTTCACCACGAATCTGCTGCACACCCCGCGATTGGGCAAGCGACACGGAGACGTTGGGTTCTTTCAAGAAGTTCTTGAGTCGGGCTTGAACAAGCTTTTCGATTTCCGGAACCGTCAGATCGTTCACTCGCAATGATCCACCGTAGAACGCTCCCAGGTTGATTGTGCCGTCCGGATCAACGGCATAGGGGCCGTTGATCGGGTTCGCTGGTGACGCTGCTTCCGCTGAAGGAGCGTACATATACAGCACATCCAGTGGTTCAACGCGGTATGGTGGTAACGGAATCAGCCGTTGGGCGTCGATCAGCAGAATATCCGGTGCTTCAACGGTATAGGCAGGCATCGTCACTTTGTTGAGTTCTTTTGGCAGCAGGGCGTCATCGACCTGGACCGCTTTCGGTGCCGGTCGCACGTAGGGTGTTTGACCCCCGAATGGCCCGCGATTCGCACCGCCACCCGGCACCGAGTTGGCGTTTGGAATAAACGCACCACTAAAGAGTGGTTTTGGCTGTCCATCAGCCGTTGTGGTTTGACAGCCCGACCCGATGACCGCCAGGGCCGTACCCACTGCAAAACCCAGGATCCGCAGTCGCGGCATCGGTAGGGACATGACTCAACCTCCAAGCGTCAGTAGGATTCCCAGGGTTCGCCGATTATCGGCCCACAACCGTTACCCCCAGTTCACCCGTGCTAGCCTGTTCAATCGTCATTCCCCATTCCACCAGTTCAGCAAAAATACCGTTAAGACTGCTAGTTTGAGAAAGATCAGCTAAATTGCCAAAACTGATGGGACCGCACTATGTCTCCACTAAAAAAAAAGGTAACCTATGTCTGGAAGATGACCTAGATTTGTTCAAGTGGGTTAACGGCTGTAAGCAATGCTTAACACTGTGGCACGCTGCCCCACCCGGAGTGTGGGTTATTTGCTCAAAGCAAAACACCGTCTGAAACCCGAAATTTACACGGATTTACCGATAGGTTGGCCAACAAATTCCTTCACACCGATCAGGTTGCTAGCACTAGCTAACGGCCTCTGGCACGACGAGTGCTGATAAGTGAAGGGAAATTTCGTTACCGAACAGAACCGATGTCCGCAATTCCATGCGGGCTACTCCCTCCGGTGACTGTTAGACAGGACTCTCAATCGACTGAGGGTCTGCGGTATGGCCCGCCTGCCGGACAAGGGTTGCTTGCACCGGAGACGAACTATGCAGCGGTCTACAACTGGCACCGGCGAACATCAAATGCCCTCAGCTCCTTTG
Organism: Fimbriiglobus sp.; assembly: GCA_043785105.1. GTDB lineage: Bacteria > Planctomycetota > Planctomycetia > Gemmatales > Gemmataceae > Fimbriiglobus. The sequence continues at coordinate 28,693 of JAYVXO010000109.1, read as the reverse complement.
GCGACGACAACCAATTCCGGGTATTACATACCCGGAATGCAGTTAGCAGCCGGTCAAACCTTGGCCCCACCCGCGACGGCGCGCGGTTGGCCCACGTTGCCTGAGTTGTTCAACGCCCTCAAGCGCCGACTCGTGTTGGCGACATTCCTTGGCATCCTTGTCGGGATGGCGGCGGCGGCGGCGGTCTGGCTAGCGCTACCCAATGGTAAGCACCAAGTCCGGGCCATGCTCCAACTCAAACCCCGCATCAGCATCGGCGTGAATGCGAACCCTGTGGGTGAGTTTGAGTTTGAGAACTACAAGAAGACGCAAGAGCGGTTGATCAAAACCCGCCTCTTATTGGACCGTGTTGTTGCCAACCCCAACGTGGCACGGTTGTCGGACATTAAAAACTCCGATGATTCCGTTCGATACCTCGAAGAAAGTATTCGCGTCAGTTGGGATTCGCCAGAGTTGTTGGTCGTCTCCATGAACGGCGACACACCGAAGGACTTGAAAGAAATCCTCCAGGTGCTTATCAACGAATACCAGAAAGATAGTTCTTCGGATGAAATCAAAGCCCGATCGAAGATGCGGTCGCTCATTGAAGACAACTTGAGCAAACTCGAAAAGATCATGACGACCTTAACCGACAGACTGAAAAAAGCAGTCATAACGGGGAGCGGAGCCAACTCAGACTTGATCGTGCTCAACGCGAAAATCTTACAAGAGGAGATTTCAAAGATTTCAGGGCGAATATCGGATAGTACGACCCAGGTTGTTGTCCTGACAGTCCAACTCGAACAATTGTTGAACGACGAGAAAACAATCGAGAAGCAAGAAATTTCTTACGAAGAACTTGAGAAAGTGTTGAAGCAAGACGTTGAAGTGAAAGAAAAGCTCGATCTTAGGATTGCCCAAGAGGCGGTCTTACAGAAAGCAAATGCAAATGCTATCGCTGGTACTCTGATAATTACGAAAGAACAAAGCAAACTGAAGCAGTATGAGACGGAGCTAAACGCTGTACTCGACAAAAAACGACCCAGTGTCGAACAAAGTATCCGAAACAAGAACAAAAGCGCAATCGTCGGCAAAATTGGACTGGTCAAGACGCAGATCGATTTTTACAAACAGTTGCTTGAAAAAGATGAGGCGTTCCTGAAGACAAGTAAGGACCGTTTTGCGAGTTTGAACCTGAACAGCGTGAACGTCATCAATGACTCAAAAGAGTTGGAGCCGTATCGTGAGCAAAAAGCCGCGTTGCAACGGCAATTGCTCGACTTGAACAACCTCGATCAGGTCGAAGCTCGGGTCACGATTCGGGAAAACCCGATCATCATTTTGAACCAAAACCTCAAGCAGAAACTCCTCCTCTCGCTCGCGGCTTTGATTGCGGGCTTGACGATGATTATGCTGTCAGTTTCATTCCTCGAATGGCGCTCCCGGCGGGTGGATTCGGTGGATCAGGTGGTCAACGAATTGGGCATTCGTGTCATTGGGACGATACCGGCGTTCCCGAGTAAGCAATCGTTGAAGTCGGGTGACGCCTCTCAATCGCAAAACTGGCGATTCGTGTTGAACGAATCGGTCAACTCGGCCCGCACGATGCTCTTGCACACGGCGAAAACGCAGAACATGCAGGTGCTGATGGTCACCAGTGCGATGCAGGGTGAAGGCAAGACGTCGCTGGCCAGCCAACTGGCCACCAGTATGGCAACCGCCGGACTTCGCACGCTGATCCTGGATTGTGACTTGCGCAACCCGAGTATGCACAAGCTGTTCGACGCCCCGCTGACGCCGGGTTGTTCCGAAATCCTCTGCCAGGAAATCGACGTCAGTGATGCCGTGCAGCCGACCAGCGTACCGAACTTGTGGCTCATCCCTGCAGGTCAATGCTCCAACCGCGTGATCTCGGCACTGGCCCAAGGGCACCCGCTCGAAACGCTGTTCAATCGGCTACGCGGGCAATTCGACTTCGTCGTCGTGGATAGTTGTCCAGTGTTGCCAGTCGCAGACTCGCTGTTGGTCGGCCAACACGTGGACGGTGTCGTGATCTCCATCCTGCAAGACATCAGCCAGTTGCCGAAAGTCATGACCGTGGCGGAGAAACTGAACCAGTTGAACATCCCGCTGCTGGGTGCGGTTGTGAACGGCATCAAGGCCGACATTCACGCCTACGGTTACAACTATGTCAAACAGTTGCCCGCATAACTTTGGCATCGTGAACTCGACTCGTGGGACGGCTCGCGGTACTGAAGGGAGGATTCAAGATGATGCGTTTTTGGCCAATCGGATTGATCGTCATCGTCTTCGGTGGGATCGGATTCGCCAACGTCATGAAGGTTCCGCCCGGTCAGTCGAACACCGCCCTGGATGTTCAGTCCCGGTTGGACCGACTCCCACTCGTGATTGGTGCCTGGAAAGGGACTTTGACTTCAATTCCGGAGAAGGAATTGAAAATTGCGGAAGCCCAAGCGAATCTCAGTCGGTCCTACGTCAACACAACAACCAAACAAGCGGTCAGCGTGCTGATCCTGTTCGGCGAGCCGGGTCCACTGGGTGCGCATACACCAGAAACTTGTTACGAAGGTGCGGGCTTCCGGCAATTGGGTAACCCCACTGTTCGCAGCCTCTCGAACGAGCCGGCGGAGTTTTGGACCACGAAGTTTGAAACCGGGGCGTTTCCGCCCTCAACTGTTCAGGTGACATGGGGTTGGGGCACCGATGGTGTCTGGAAAGCGTCCCAAAATCCGCGATTCGATTTCGCTAGCCAACGGCTGATTTACAAGCTTTATGTGAATCGCGTGATTCCACCAACTTCTGAATCGAACGACAAGGATCCGACCGATGAATTCCTCATTCCGTTTCTGAAGGAACTTCAGGCGGGCTTGACAACGTCTAACGATAAGCCCGGGCAGTAAGCCCCAGGGTTTAGGTTCTGAATGGGATCGCGTCGCCCCGACCGATTCTGGCCTTACACCCCCCGATGCGACACCATGAGTTCCTTACCGGAAAAGTTGAATCACACCCACACGCATCAGTCCTGGCCAGAAATCGACTGGATAGGTACTGACGCAAAAGTCGAAATGCCGCCTCTCAATGGCTGGTACGCGGCGATGAAGCCGGCCTTCGACTATGCCCTCGCGCTCGTGATTGCTGTACCGGCATTGCCAGTCATCGGCATCTGCTGGGCACTGGTTCGGTTGACATCGCCCGGTCCTGGGTTTTACGTGCAAACCCGATCGGGGTTCCGTGGGGAACCCTACCTAATCATTAAACTCCGCACAATGGGTTATAACGTCGAAGCCCAGACCGGCATCCAATGGTCGCAACAAGGCGACGCGCGGGTGACCAAGTTTGGGAAATTCTTGCGGACAACACACCTGGATGAACTGCCACAACTCTTCAACGTGCTTCGCGGTGAGATGAGTTTGGTCGGGCCACGGCCGGAACGGCCGGAAGTGATCCACGCCAAAGGGTTGCGGAACTTAGTCCCCGGTTACGATCACCGTCTCGAAGTGAAGCCCGGTGTGACCGGATTTGCCCAACTTCAACTCCGCGCGGATAGCAACGTCACAAGTGTCAAACACAAAGTCGCTTACGACCTCTATTACATCGCCAATCAAAGCCTGTGGTTTGACCTTCGGCTGATTACGGCCACCGCGATGAAGACATCGGGACTCTCCATGAACTGGCTTCGCCGGCTGTTCTACCTTCCGGAACGGAAAGTCGTCGGCCAGTTTTTCCGCAGCATGACGCTCCAACCCCAGCCCCAAGAGGCTGATAGTTCTGCACAGTTTCAAACTGTGTGACAATTGGTCATTTTCCTATCCATTGAGTTGATCGACTGATGCTTCGTACTGAGGAAACGGCGACGATCCCACCAATTCTGCGGCAAACCGAATCGCGAGTACTTTACCTCACGCACCGGGTGCCGTTTCCACCGGATAAGGGCGATCGGATTCGCAATTACCACGTCCTTCGTCAACTCGCCAATCGGGCCAAAGTTTCGTTGATCGCTCTTGCGGATGAGCCGGTACCCCCGGCAACCCTAACGGCATTGCAAGCAATGTGCGAACGAGTTGAAATCGTCCCCGTCGGCAAGTACCTCCGTTGGCTCCGGGCGGGATTTTCCGCGCTCACATTTCGTAGCTTGAGCGAAGGCGCTTTTCACGAACCGGGTGTCGATGAGGTTGTGAAGCGGTTCCTTCACGAAACCACGTTCGATGCCGCGTTGGTGTCCGCATCGAGTCTCGCGCCCTATCTGCAGCGAAGTGGCTTGCAACACATTCCTGGCTTCGTCGATTTGGTCGATGTGGATAGCCAAAAGTGGTTCGATTTCGCGGAATCGTGCCGGGGGCCAAAACGCTGGCTCTACCAGTTTGAAGGCCGACGAGTTCGCAAGCTGGAGCAGAGTTTACCGAAGTGGGCCAAAGCGGTGTCGATTGTCAGTGCCGCTGAAGCAACAGTGTACGAATCGTTTGCCGGCGTGGGCACAGCGACGATGGCCACGAACGGCGTGGATTTGGACTATTACCGACCCGTCGATCCGAACGCCCCCACCGAATCCGCGTGTGCGTTTGTGGGTGCGCTGGACTACTTACCCAACGTCGATGCGGCGATTTGGTTTGCCCACGATGTCTGGCCTGCGATACGAGCCAAGCAACCCCACGCGGAGTTCTGGATCATCGGTCGCAAGCCCACGCCCAGTGTGCAGAAACTCGGCGAACTCCCCGGCATCAAGGTGATTGGCCAAGTCCCCGACGTGCGACCCTACGTTGCCAAAGCCGCTATCACCGTCGTCCCGATGCGGCTGTCGCGCGGTTTACAAAACAAGGTTCTGGAAGCAATGGCGATGGCGAAAGCCGTCGTCGCCGCACCACCGGCACTTGCCGCATTGCGGGTTGAACCCGGCAAACATTTGCTAGTGGCCCGGACCACGGAGGAGTGGGTGAACGCGGTTTCGCAACTTCTCGAATCACCGGAACGGCGCCAAGAATTGGGCGCCGCCGGGCGGGAATTCGTCGAAGAACATCACCACTGGGATAAATGCCTACGGCCGATCCTCGATAAAATTTGCCCGGTCTAACTGGGACATCTCCGCACGCTGTTAATTGGCATCCTTGAGTGAACCATGCAAACTTTGGCTGATCCGTCGCTTCGCATTTCGACTCCGTCGGCAAACGTCCCGGTTGTGTTTGATGCGCGTGTGGTCACGGGTTCTGGGGGCGGTCCGGACAAGACGATCTTGAATTCGCCGCGATTCTTGGACCAACTCGGCTACAAGATGATCTGCGGCTATCTCCACCCGCCCCATGACATTGGCTACGAACAGATCATTCAGAAGGCGGCGAAGTACAAGGCACCCCTGGTTTCGATTGCGGATCGTGGGCCGTTGGATTGGCGAGTCGTCACGGAGTTGTTGGCCGTCTGCCGTCGGGAGAAAGTAGCGATTTGGCACGGCCACGATTACAAGACGAACGCGCTGGGGCTGCTGTTGAAACGGTTATGGCCAATGCGTCTGGTGACGACGTTGCACGGCTGGGTGGAGCATACTAACCGCACCCCGTTGTACTACCGTATCGACCAACTCTGCTTGCCGAAGTACGAAAAGGTGATCTGCGTTTCCCAGGATCTTTACGACGCCGCGATCAAGTGCCGGGTGCCGAAACGGAACTGCATCCTGCTGGAAAATGCCATCGACACCGATGAATATCAACGCACCAAGACGACCGACGAGGCGAAGCGGGCACTCGGGTTTCCAACCGATTCGTACCTCATCGGTGGCGTCGGCCGGCTGTCACCGGAGAAGGCGTTTGATGCCCAGATTCGCGCGCTGCACACCCTGTTGCAGCGCGGCCTGAACGTGAACCTTGTGGTCATCGGCGAAGGGGGCGACCGTCCCAGACTCGAAGCGTTGGCGAAAGAACTTGGTGTGACGGATCGGGTGAAACTTCCCGGTTGGCAATCCGACGTGCGGAGTTACTTCGAGGCGATGGACGTGTTCGCGCTCAGTAGTTTGCGGGAGGGTTTACCGAACGTATTGCTCGAAGCGATGGCGTTGGAAGTGCCTAGCGTCGCCACCCGAATTGCGGGCATTCCGCGACTGATCCAAGACGGCCAGAACGGTTTCTTGATCGAACCCGGCGATCTCCCCGCACTGACGAGTTCGCTTCACTCGCTGCTCACCAATGCCGGACTGCGGGCGACGATCCGACAAGCCGCCCGTCAGACGATCGAAACCCGGTACAGCTTCCCGATACGGATGCAACGACTGAAGCAGATTTACGACGAGATGCTATCCAGCGGATAAGGTGTCACGAACCCCTCACGACTGGCTCCTACCCTTAAAACGGGAGTCGTGGCTGCACCTGTGGTGCACGGTCTGGTAACATGGTGCGACTCATGAAGTGAACCGAACCAATTGACCTGACTGAGGAAATCCGCATGGCTCGTCAACTGCTGCTATTGCTCCCAATCGTGGCAACCAGTGTCGTTATGCTGAGCTTCGCGCTCGCGGCTGAGGACTCAGCGACACTTCAACTAAAACTACGATCACGCGCGGCTGCACCTGGGGAAAAGGCGTTTCCACCCACTGAAAAAGTGGCGAACTGGAATCCGAAGAAGACGGCAATCATCGTCTGCGACATGTGGGACGACCACTGGTGCAAGTCCGCTGCCACGCGCGTGACCGAAATCGCCGGACCGATGAACGAGATGTTGAAAGAAGCGCGCAAGAAAGGCGTGTTCATTATTCACGCACCCAGCACTTGCACCGCGTTCTACAAAGACACGCCGCAACGAAAGCGGGCCACCAGCGCACCGTTCGCCAAGGCACCGGAGCAGTTAGCGTTGACCGAACGATGGGGCACGGCATGGAATTGGCCGAACGCCAAGCGGGAAGGGGTGTTGCCGATCGACGATTCCGACATGGGTTGTGATTGCAAAACCAAGTGCGAGATTCGGTCTCCGTGGACGCGGCAAATTGCCACGATTGAAATCGCCCCCGAAGATGCCATCACGGACAACGGCCAAGAAGCCTGGAACCTGCTGACGCACAACAAGATCGACAACGTGATTCTCTGCGGCGTTCACCTGAATATGTGCGTGCTGGGCCGCCCGTTCGCCATCCGCCAAATGGTCACACTCGGCAAAAACGTTGCCCTGGTCCGCGACATGACCGACACCATGTACAACCCCGATCGTCCCCCCGGTCGCACCCACTTCGACGGCACCGATCGCGTCATCGAGCACGTCGAACGCTACTGGTGCCCCAGTTTCGTTAGCACCGACCTGACCGGCAAACCAGCCTTCCGCTTTCAACACGACAAGCGGTAAGTGAGTCGGTGATTAGCAAGCAGTCTCTGTTCGAGCCGTCCGTGTACCATCACGGGGTGTAACTCATTTCTCTAGCCCTCTGAAAAGAGTGTTCACCGCAGAGGCGCAGAGCAATCCAAGACCAATTCTGATGGGTTGCTCTGCGCCTCTGCGCCTTGTGGCAAATGCTGTTTTTAGAGGCGCCGAGAACTGAGGAATACCCAACTCACGGTGCGATGCGTTGCATCACCGGACAGCCGACGACCCATTGCAACAGGGCGCGACGGTGTCCCGTGGGGTGCAGTTCGAGCAAATCCATTTCGTGAAACTCACACAGGACAGCTACGAAGTTCGCAAGCGCAGCACGTTCGTTTTCGGCTTGAAACAAGGGGTTATCGGCTGGTTCGCGCGCATCGACCTGCCCACCAGGCCCAACGCCGACGGTGTAGGTGGCTCGACTGGTTTCCCGCATCGTTCGCCAGGATTCGCGGGCAACGTCGTCGTTGTTGTGAAGCCGAACGGTTGCCGTGATGCGAAGTTGGAAGCGTAAGACCGGGTCGTAAAAGAGCAGACAGACTTGTGGGTGTTGCCGGAGTTGGTCCACTTTCGGGCTGCGGACATCGGTGTGAAATTCGATGGCCCGCTGTGCTTCCAAGAAATTGCGCAGCACAACCAACCGGGCGTTCGGCAAGCCGTCGGTGCCAATCGTGGCGACCGTGAGCAACCGGAACGGGTGACTGCTGACTGTCACGCCGTCACGCAACCACAGCGCCACCTTCGCGTAAGTGCCGATAGCATCTGTGAAGTCGGCGAGGAAGTAGGGCAGGTCGGTCATGGGATTGTGATGAACTCGTTCACGTTGAACACCACGAGGCAAAGGTCCGCGAGTGCCTGCGGCGATTTCAGCCCCAGGAACTTCTGGCATTCCTGAACTTCAACGTCCGTCGGCTTCCGCCCCAATGCCCGCCGGTACAGTTGCTCGATTTGTTTCGCTTGATCGTTCCCAGCCACTCGAACTAGGTCGGCGGCGAACTGCTTACTTTGATCGTGGCTGAACGGGCCGTTCATCAGGATCAATGCTTGTGGCGCGAAGGTGCTGTTCGAGCGACCGGAGCAGGAATTTAACGTGTCCGGTTGGTCGAAGGCTTCGAGCAGCGGTTGCCGGACGTTGCGTTTCATGAATAGGTAGAGGCTGCGGCGCGTGTGTTGCTTTACATCCGCCGTGACCGGCCAAAGTCCAATCGGTTCCGCTTCGGTGAAGATCAGATCGTAGATTTCCGGTTCGAGCGGGACTTTAACGCTCCGTCCACCAATCTCCTTCGTGAGTGACCCACTCGATGTCAACACGGCATCCCGGATGGTTTCGGCTTCGAGACGACGGCGGTTCATTCGCCACAGCAGTTTGTTTTCCGGGTCCGCTTTCAATGCTTCGGCAGTCGGTTGAACTTGGCTGGCTTGGCGATAGGTCGCGCTACACACCATCAGCCGATGTATTCGCTTCATCGACCACGGCATGACCTCGGCGCCGAGACTCGGTTGCATCAATTCGCACGCCAGCCAATCCAGCAGTTCCGGATGGGTCGGCAGATCCCCACGGGTGCCGAAGTCGTTTGGTGTGTTCACAATCCCGCGAACGAAGTGGTGTTGCCACAATCGGTTCACGATCACGCGAGCCGTCAACGGGTGTTCGGTGTTCGTCAGCCACTTGGCGAGGTCGAGGCGGTCGTTGACGGACGAGGAAACCGCTGTCATCACTCGCGGCACGGCTGGGGTTACGATCCCGGCTTTTCGTTTCACGTCGCCGCGCCGCAACAGGTTGGTTGCGGGCGGGGTTTTGTTATCCGCAACCGCCCAGGCCTGTAGCAACGGGAGCGGACGGCCCTCTTCGATTGCGAATTGCTCGTCTTTCAACTTGTTCCGCTTCGCGCGGTCTTCGTCGCTGAAGGCTTTGGTCACGTCATCCCATAACAGCATCACCGTCGGCTTGGCGATCTCGACCAGCTTCTTCTGTTCCTTGGTCCGTTTCTTGGCGTCGGTGGCGTAGGCTTCACGAGACGGTTCATCCAACTTGGCAATGCGTTCGTCCGTCAGTTTTTTTCGATACGGGTCTTCGATCGCTTTGGTTTGCGTCACGATCGGGGCAAGCTTCGCTTCGATTTCAGCGGTCCGTTTCTTGTGGACTTCCTTCTCCTCGGCCTTCGCCAAATCGACATCCTTGAAAACCGTCCCGCCGAAGACCGCTTGCATCCGGTAGTAATCGCCCAACGAAAACGGGTCGAACTTGTGGTCGTGGCACCGCGCACAACCCAGTGTCACACCCATGACAGCGGAACTCAGGCCGTTTACCATTTCCAGCAACACTTCCTGGCGGTTCTCGTCGGCATCAACGTTACCGCTGACGACGTGGACTTGCCCACAGCGGTGCAATCCGGTCGCGTGCCACAGGTCAGCAACATCACGTGGGGTTTTGTCCTTCGCCAGGATGTCGCCCGCAATTTGCTCGGTCAGAAACCGATCATACGGCTTATCGGCGTTCAAGCTATGAATCACGTAGTCGCGGTACTGCCACGCATGGGGGCGCTCGGCATCCAGTTCGTAGCCGTTCGATTCCGCAAACCGCACCACGTCCAACCAATGCTGCGCCCACCGTTCGCCGTAGTGCGGGGACGCCAGTAACCGATCGACCAGCTTTTCATAAGCCTGCCCGGAGTTGTCCGCGACGAACGCATCAATCTCGGCGGGCGTCGGCGGTAAGCCGATGAGGTCGAACGTCAGTCGGCGAATGAGCGTGAGTTTATCCGCTTCGGGTGCGGGTTGCAGACCGGACTTTTCGAGCTTGGCCAGGATAAACGCATCAATCGGGTTCTTGACCGCTGCCGCATTTTTCACCGTCGGCACAGTGCTGCGTTTCGGTACCACGAACGCCCAATGCTCCCGCTCTTTTTTGGTCAGCACCGGATCGACATAATCATCAGCCGCGACCGCCACCGAAACGAGCGACAGAGCCAAAAGTACCAAACAAAACCGGAGTTCGTGCGTCGGCATGGCGTGTTATCCTTTGTCCTGTAGACCACAACAATAGATTACACCAGAACCGACGGATGATGCCAACGTTTATCGACGAGTCATTTGAAATCTGCCTGCATTCACCCACCGATATTCGCGTCGGTGAACAATTCCAGTTGGTTGTTGGCGTCGATGGTTTTCGTCAGATTGCCGATGGCATTGAAGAGGCGGATGGGTTGCGATCCGTTGTGGCTGGGTGTGGCGACGATTTGGGCGGCGATTCCCGGTCGGGAGCGAGCCACGGCGACGCGAACGCCGTGTTCGGTGGTCGGATCACCGGCGAAGAATCCGACGATTTCTGTAGCCGTGCTGGCGTCGAAGACTTTGACATGGGGCGCGCCGAGGTTGCGACTTCCGGTCACGATTTCATCTTGGCCATCACCATTCACATCACTGACGGCCACATTCACACCGCCACGTTGTTCGATGTCGTAGGCCACGAATGATTGTCGCTGATCGAGCGAACGCCCGTCGAAAATCTTCACGACCGGCGCGCCGCCATCACCGGCGCCAACCACGATTGCCGGGCCATTAACGTTCCCCGCCGCCACGATCACACCGCCCCGCAAGCTGGATTCAAACGCGAAAAAGTCTTGAACGACAACCAAGTCAGTTGCACGGAAAACGCGGACTCGTGGCCCACCGCCCGGACCAGCACCGACGATGATTTCGTTGTGGCCGTCACCATCCGTATCCCCGATCGCAACATTTACCCCGCCGCGAAAATTCGGTTCATACGCAAAGAAGGCGAAGAGTTCGTGACCATCAACGCCGGAGTAGCCCTTAATCGCCGGCCCGCCCGTTTCCCCGGCTGCGGCAACGACATCTGGTACCCCGTCGCTATCCAAATCCCCCACCGCGACACGGACGCCACCCAGGAATGACGACCCAAACGGTAACGTCTGTGCCAGTTGGGCGCCGGTGTTCGCATCGAAAACTGTCACCACGCTGACACGCCCAGCATCCGACCCGGCGGCGAAAACCGCTTGCCCCAATTGCAGCGGTGTCCACGACAACTTTAACTAACTCGCTTCCTGCTGGGGGTTGTACTCGAAGACCTGCTTGCGAATTTGCGTGAGGGCTTGGATCGTGACGGATTCGCGGTAATTTTGCCCGAAGGCTAGATCGACAGCGCTGAGGCTACCCGCGCCGTTCGGGGAAACATTGAGGTGAACTTTGTCGGCACCGAGTCCGGAATCCGGAAGGCCGCTTAGCCCACTCCAAAGATTGAGAAGCGGTACGTGTTTTTGCTCAGCAATATCCGCAATCGCTTGGTTGTAACTCGCTGCGGCTGCATCGGAGAGTTGACCCTGATAAAGCAAGTGCGGAATCGTGGTGAGTACCGGAATGACACCTTTAGCAACGAGACGATCTACCACTGCCCCCAGCAACGTGATGTATTCCGGCATCGGCACAAACGCGATGTCATTGGTGCCGATCATGATGGTGGCAACGGCGGCCTTCGTCGCATCCACTTCCCCTTCTACGGTTGAGTCGATGTAGCGAACCGTCCATCCGGGGTAGGTCGCGGTACTGGCCCGATTGAAGGAATTGATACCGGACGCATCAATCGGGGTGCGGTAGTTGTTGACAGTCGCTTGGTCATCCGGCGAGAGGCTGCTGATATTCGCAGCCGCAGTTGCCAGAGGATACATGTAGTTCGAGGTGGACGTGTTACTGTCGCCGACTTTCACGAAGACGTTCGACCGCAAACCGTTTAACTGACCCACCTGGGCGACCATCCGCATGTGGCCCACGGTTGCGGGGTCCATTTCTGGCAAGACGGGGAGTTGGGAAAGCGCAGTGGAGGGTAGATCGCGGCCTTCCAGAACATCGGGGGCGGCGACGCGAAGAACGGGATTTTTCATGGACGATGCTCACGGGTTTCCGATAACCCGGCATCCTGCCACGATCGAACTCAAGGGTTGATTGTCGGAACCCTGGTCATCTGCAGTCATATTTCCAGACAGTTTTGTTCTAAAATCCGCAACTCGCGCTGGAATAGACGGGCGCGGCGTTATCGCTGCAATGCTTTTGCAGGGTCCGCGAAGATGGCCGGGATGCCGCCGGTGTGGATGAACACGAGAACCGAACCCGGTGTGTATCGCCCGTCCCGCACGTCGGCCATCAACCCGGCCATTGCCTTTGCGGAGTAGACGGGGTCGAGCAAAATCGCTTCCGTGGTGGCGAGGGTGTGCAACGCTTCTTGGCTCGCGGTTGACGGGTAGCCGTAGCCGGGGGCCACGTAGTTTTCGTCGGCGTCGATTTCGTCGGGTGTCAATCGATGCGGCAAACCTAACAGTTCCGCTGCGGCATTCGCATCATTCGCCAAGGCAGTCGGGATCGACCACGGCCAGTGCATCGGGCAGATGAGTCGCGCCGGATAGGTCAAACCGAGTAACTTTTTCCCGAGTGCCACACCGGCGCCCGTTGCCCCGGATGACGAGACGTATAGGGCATCGGCAACTAACCCCATTGCCGTCAGTTGCTCGACAATTTCTGCCACGCACACGGCGTAGCTGACCGCCGAAAGTGGCACGACACGCGGGCGGTACCAGTAGTACGGCTTGCGACCGGCGTCCCGAAACTCCTGGGCACGGTCGGCCAAGTACGCATCCAGTTCCGGGCCAATCTCCGCGTCCGTGAATTCAACGTGCGCCCCGACCAGGTAATCCAATAACAGGTTCCCTTGCGGTTCGGTGCTGTAGTGCAACCGGCTCAGGTACAGCCGACATTCGAGGCCCAGTTTCGCACAACCGGCTGCGGTTTGGCGACAGTTGTTCGACTGCACGCCAGCACCCCACACGACCATGTCGGCCCCTTGTGCCACCGCATCGCCGAGAAGGAATTCGTTGTGCCGCGCTTTGTTGCCGCCCAGTAGCAAGCCGGTGCAATCGTCCCGTTTGATGAAGACGCGCACACCGCCACCGAGGCGGTCAGCAAATCGCGGCACTTCTTCCAACGGCGTCGGCAAGTGGGCCAGCCGGACACGCGGCAAGCGAGAGGCGGCTTCGTGAATTTGCTGGGGAGTGAGTTTTTGCACGTTCGGTCCCACAAGTTGCGACACGTTTTCGGAGTCCCGACATTGTCAGGATCGTGCGAAATGAAACAAGTTCCCCGTTGGACAGCGAGCCGCGACAGGCACTATGACTAAGATGTTGAGCAATGGTGAACGAGCAGGGTTAACATTTAGACACAAAAAGAAGTCAGGAACCTGATGGCCACGGTCGCCCCATTTGCTACGAAGCCGGTTTCCACAGCCCGAGCCTCCGCGAACAAACCGAAATCGGTGCTGATTATTGGTGCCGGACCGGGCGGTCTGGCGGCGGCGATTTTGTTGGCGCACGCGGGGGTTCAGGTGCGTGTGATCGAACGCTTGCCTCGTGTTGGCGGCCGGTGTTCGGCGATCGAGGAGCAAGGGTTTCGCTTCGATCTTGGGCCGACGTTCTTTCTTTACCCGCGCGTATTGGAACGCATCTTCGCCATCATCGGGCGGGACTTGCACCAAGAAATCCCGATGGTGCGACTCGACCCGCAATACCGCATTTTGTTCGGTGGCAACGGCGAGTTGCTTTGTTCGCCGAATCTGGACAAGATGGCGGACGCAGTCGGTAAACTGAATCCGGAAGATGGCAAAAACGTCCGCCGCTTCATCGACGAAAACCGCGTCAAGCTGGAACGCTTTCGCCCTGCCTTGGAAAGCCCGTTTTTAAGCTGGCGTGACCTCATCAGTTGGGACTTGATGAAGTTGCTGCCTATCTTGCGACCGTGGAAATCGGTCGAAGGCGAACTGCAACGCTACTTCACCGACCCGCGCACCCGGCTCGCGTTTTCGTTCCAGTCGAAGTACCTCGGCATGTCGCCGTTCAATTGCCCGAGTCTGTTCACGATCCTCTCGTACCTGGAATATGACTACGGCGTCTGGCACCCGATCGGCGGGTGTAGTGCCGTCAGTGAAGGCATGGCCAGGATTGCCCGCGAACTCGGTGCGGTTGTATCTACCGACGAGACGGTCACCGAGGTGTTGTTCGAGGGCAAGAAAGCGGTCGGCGTCAAAACCAATCACGGGACACATCACGCCGATGCGATCGTGATTAACGCGGACTTCGCCCAGACCATGAAGAAGCTGATCCCGAACAAATTGCGGCGCCGCTGGACGGACGAAAAGCTGGAAAAGAAGCGGTATTCGTGCTCGACGTTCATGATGTACTTGGGCATCGAAGGGCGGTACGACAACCTGCATCACCACACCATCTACACGTCCGGCGATTACCTCGGCAACCTGAACGACATCGAGAAAAATCAGTGCCTGTCGCCGGACCCGTCGTTCTATGTCCAGAACGCGGGCGTCACGGACGACACGCTTGCCCCGCAGGGGATGAGCACGCTGTACCTGCTCGCCCCGGTGCCGCACCAAAACGCCAAGCTAGATTGGGCGAAGGAGAAGCAGCGGTTCCGCGACCTCCTGATACAGCAACTCACGAAGGTCGGCGTCACCGATGTCGAAAAGCGAATCCGCTACGAGAAGATCGTGACCCCGGACGATTGGGAAAGCCAATACGAAGTGTACCGCGGCGCGACGTTCAACCTCGCCCACAACCTGACGCAGATGCTGCACCTCCGCCCGCGTAACCGCTTCGAGGATCTCGACAGCGTCTACCTCGTCGGCGGCGGCACGCACCCCGGCAGCGGCTTGCCGGTGATCTACGAATCCGCCCGCATCACGAGCCGGTTGTTACTGCAAGACTTCGGCCATGCTACGGACTGGCTCGGCGAACCCGGCGCGAAAGAAGAACCTGTCGTGTCCGTGGCGAAGTAGAATGCTCGGTTGATGTGAAAATATTCACCACAGAGGCACAGAGGCACAGAGAAAACCAGAACAGTTTTGAATGGATTTCTCTGTGCCTCTGTGCCTCTGTGGTGAAAATTGCTTTTTGACCGCACTAAACTGCGTGACACTTATGTTTTGAGGGCTGTTCCGTGGCATCCGTGAATCATTCGCAGCGGGTCGGGGTAATCGGTGGTGGCTTAGCCGGGTTAGCGAGTGCATGCACGCTGGCAGCACGGGGCTACGATGTCGTGCTGTTCGAGAAAAGTTCCTGGCTGGGTGGGAAAGCCGCGCAGCTCAACGAAGCCGGGTTCCGCTTCGACATGGGGCCGACGATCCTGACCATTCCCAGTGTGCTGAACCGCATCTTCACCGAAGCTGACCGGCGCATGGGTGATTACCTCGACCTTGTCAAACTGGACCCGCAGTGGCGGTGTTTCTTCACCGATCAATCCGTCCTCGATCTCGTCTCGGATGTTGAGGTGATGGCGAAGAAACTTGAAGCGTACTCGCCCACCACCCGTTCCGCTGAAGGCTACCGCGAATTCCTCACTTTGTCGGACCGACTGCACCAAGTTTCGGAAAAGTATTTCTTCTGGAAGTCGATCGGCGGCATCGCGGACATGATCGACATGAAGGCCGGTTTTTCGCCGAAAATCCTCAGCGATGTCATGAGTATGCGGATGGGCCGCAGCGTGGCCGGCACCGTGCGGAAGTATGTTCCGGACAGTCGCGTTTCGCAAATGCTCGACCACTTCGTGCAGTACGTGGGTTCGTCGCCCGATGCGTCCCCCGCGGTGCTGTGTGGCATTGCCCACATGCAGACCAACGACGGCGTGTGGTACCCGATGGGCGGCACACGAGCCGTCCCCGAAGCCCTGGTGAAGCTGGCCACGGAACTCGGGGTCGAGTTCCGTACTGGGGTCGGCATCCGCAAAATTCTGCTGAACGAACCGCAAGACACGGTGACCGGCGTTGAAACCGATACGGGCGAACGGGTCGAACTGTCCGCAATCGTGTCCAACGCGGACAGCGTTCGGACCCACCGGGAACTGATCAACGGTGCGGCTCCCCTAGCGGTCCGGAAGTTCGAGAAGCGCCGCAAGTACGAACCCGCGTGCTCCGGGGTCGTGCTGTACCTCGGCTTGAACAAAGCCTACGACCACCTCCTGCACCACAACTTCGTGTTCAGCCATAACCCGGAAGACGAGTTCGACTTCATCTACCACAAGGGCGAACCCGCACCCGACCCGACGTGCTACTTGGCCGCCACGTCCCGCACCGAACCCGGCACCGCGCCGCCCGGCGGCGAGGCGCTGTATGTGTTGGTTCACACGCCCTACTTGCGACCGCACCACGACTGGTCGAAGATGTTCCCCGCGTACCGCCGGGTGATTTTGAACAAACTCAAAACGACCGGGCAAATGCCGGACATCGAGAGTCGAATAGTATTTGAATCGCACCTGACGCCGCAAGACATTCACGACCGCTACCGGGTTTTGGACGGCGCGATCTACGGCCTCGCCAGTCACGGGAAATGGCTCGGCGCCTTCAAACCGGCGAACCGCTCCCCGGACGTGAAGGGCCTCTACTTCGCCGGCGGCGCGGCGCACCCCGGCCCCGGGATGCCGATGGTGTTGATGTCCGGTTGGATCGCCGCCGATACACTGGACCAGAATAAAGTTGTGCCGAAAACTCGCCCGGCCATGACCACGTGAGCGGAAAAATTGTATAGCCTAACTTCGATGATTAAACACGACCAAGCACTCCCCGTATTACTGCCGATCAAGTGGAACTGGCTGTTCCACGGATTCCGGCGCTACGTCATCCGCTTCGTGCGGAAAAATTTCCACGCCGTTCGGCTGTCTAAAACAAGCGAACCGTGGCCGAATGTGGACGTCCCGATCGTGGTCGTGCTGAACCACCCGGCCTGGTGGGATCCGATGATTGGCACCGTGTTGAGCTACGAATTCCCGACCGACGAACAATACGCGGCGATCGAAGCGGCAGCCGTGCGCAAGTACCCGCTGTTCACCAAAATGGGCTTCTTCCCGGTCGATACGCAGTCCTTACGCGGGGCCGCGGAATTTCTACGGATGTCGCTCGCCATTCTTTCCCAGCCCAAACGGGTGGTCTGGATTACCGCCCAAGGCCGCTTCATGGACGCCCGCACGCGCCCGCTCGGGTTGCGGTCCGGGGTCGGCCACCTAGCCGCCCGGCTTGAGCGGGGACTCATCCTCCCGGTCGCACTGGAATACTCGTTCTGGACCGAACGCACGCCCGAAGCCCTCGTCCGCGTGGGCACGCCGATTGATGTTACGGAAGCCCAAGGTCGTTCCGGGAAAGAGTGGACCATGCGGATCGAAGAAGCACTGACGGAGACGCTCGACGGGCTGAACGCCGAAGTCATGTCCCGCGACCCGGACCGCTTCACGATCCTGATCGCCGGTAAAACGGGTGCGGGCGGGGTGTACGATTTATTGCGGCGACTGATCTCGTGGGCACGCGGTAAGAAGTTCGACCCGAGACACCATACCGCGTACCCGATCGCCATCACGAAAGGCGCGACGTGAGCGTCCTGACTGCGCTGATTGGGGCCGCACTTTTCTTCGCCGGCTTCCCCGCACTGCTGTACTTCCGCAATACCAAGCTGTTCCGCCCGCCGGCAATTCTTCACACTGACAACCCGTTGTCACCGCCCCAAGTTTCCGTCCTCATCCCGGCCCGCAACGAAGAAAAGTCGATCGGGGCCGCGTTACATGCAGTGCTGCTAACCACGGGCGTCGAACTCGAAGTGATTGTTCTGGACGACCATTCCACGGACGGCACCGCGAAAATCGTCCAGGAATGTGCCGCAAATGATGCACGTGTACGACTGGAACAGGCCCCGGACTTACCCGACGGGTGGTGCGGCAAACAACACGCCTGTTACACATTAGGGAAGCACGCCAAGTTCCCGATCCTGACATTCCTGGACGCCGATGTCCGACTGGCACCCGACGCGATTGCCAGAATGGTTGGGTTTCTCACGTCAAGCAACACACAATTGGTCAGCGGATTTCCCCGCCAAGAAACCGGCACACTTCTCGAAAAATTTGTCATTCCGCTCATCAACTGGTTGCTCATGTGCTACCTACCAATGGCCACGATGCGGAAGGATAAGCGACCCGGATTCGGCGCCGGATGCGGCCAATGGTTCATGACGCGACGCGAGGACTACGACACAATCGGCGGGCACAGTGCGGTGAAATCGTCGTACCACGACGGCGTAAAGTTGCCACGTGCTTATCGCAGTGCGGGAATGACCACCGACGTGTGTGATGCCACGAATCTTGCAACTTGCCGAATGTATCACAGTGCTTCGCAAGTCTGGTTCGGCCTGGCAAAAAACGCCGGTGAGGGACTCGGTTCGCCGAAGTTGATCGTGGTCTGGACGGTATTGCTATTCACGGGCCACGTGTTGCCATTCCTCTTGTTGGCCGCCTATTCATGGTTGATAACCTGGGAACTGATCGCAGTGTTTGCCGCGATTGTCCTTTGCTATCTACCACGACTCGATGCCGCGATCCGCTTCCGGCAATCGTGGCTCGGTGCGGTGATGCACCCTGCGGGAGTTACGATTTTATTGTGCATTCAGTGGTACGCCTTGGTGCGAACCGTGATTGGCAAACCCGTCGGCTGGAAAGGCCGAACACACCCGAATCGACAGCAACCCCAAATAACATAGTGGCTGTTCCATGACAGAATTTTCACACTTTCCCGCTTATGTTGTTATTGGTGCTACGGGTGGTATCGGCGCTGCATTGTGCCGACAATTGGCAGCCGCCGGATCCCGTCTGATGTTGGTTGGTCGATCCAGTGATCGTCTGGGCAGCCTCACCACAGAATTGCAATCAATCAAAGCAGGACATTATCTGTCATTTGTTGCTGACGCAACCAAATCATCTGAGGTTGATGCCGCATTCAAGAATGCGATAGATGCCTTCATCAAGATTGATGGCGCAACAAATCTGGTCGGCTCGATCTTGTTGAAGCCCGCACATCTCACATCGGATGACGAGTTTGAAACCACACTAACGCTCAACTTGCGCACCGGGTTCTACACACTGCGGGCCGCAGCTAAAACGATGTTAGCAACAGGCGGCTCAATCGTTTTGATGTCTACCGTGGCGACCCAGATTGGGTTGGCGAACCATGAAGCCATCGCTGCGGCCAAGGGCGGAATCAACGGTTTGGTGCTTGCCGGCGCAGCCAGTTACGCGGGTCGTAGCATCCGTGTGAACGGTGTGGCACCGGGGTTGGTCCGCACGCCACTTGCGGCCAAAATCACATCGAACGAGATGGCGTTGAAAGCATCAACAAGTATGCACCCGCTTGGACGCATCGGCGAGCCGGACGACGTGGCCACGGTCATCGCGTGGCTTTTGAACCCGGTAACCAGTTGGGTCACCGGGCAAATCATTTCCGTGGATGGCGGCATGTCCACCGTGAAAGGCAAGTAACAAACGTTGCCATCAAACGTCTAAATCTTCCATCGCGGCTTGGTCGGCTTTCTCCATGATAAATTGGTATCGTGGCTCCGCATCTTTACCAAGCAAATCCACGAACGTGTTGTTGGCTTCAATTAATTCATCAATGTGAACTTTCAAAATTGTTCGTGACTTCGGGTCAAGTGTTGTTGTGGCCAGCGTCCGAAACGGCATCTCGCCAAGCCCCTTAAACCGCGTGATGTCAGGCTTGGCAGTCGTGCGTAGCCCGGACAGGATCCGTTCCTTGTCGGCGTCGTCCTTGGCCCAGTACGTTTCTTTGCCCACGTCGATCCGGTAAAGTGGCGGTTGCGCGATGAAGATGTGCCCCTTGCGAATCAACTCGATCATGTGACGAAAAAAGAAGTCGAGCATCAATGTTGTAATGTGATACCCGTCCGCGTCAGCATCCATCAGCAGTATGATTTTTCCATACCGCAATCCTTCGTACCGAAACTTATCTTCACCCGCACCAGTGCCAATGGCATTGACTAAGTCGCCCAATTCTTGGTTCTGAAGTACCTTCGACGTGGTCAATCCTTCGCCGTTGAGAATCTTCCCACGCAGCGGCAACACGGCTTGCGTGTTGTTGTTGCGCCCCTGTTTGGCGGAGCCGCCGGCGGAATCTCCTTCGACGATGAAGAGTTCGGTTTCGTCGCGGTCGGTCGATTTGCAGTCGGCCAACTTGCCGGGCAAACTCAACCGACGGCTGCCCACGGTTTTGCGTTTCACTTCGGACGCCGCCGCCCGTGACGCCTCACGGGCTTTTGCGGAAAGTACGATCCGCTTAATGATCTGATCGGCAGCCGTTTTGTTGTTGTTTAACCATGACTCCAGCGCCGGCCGCACAAAGTTGTCGATGGCCGCTTCCAGTTCGGGGTTGTTCAATTTTTCTTTGGTTTGGCCTTGAAACATGGGTTCGCGGACGAAAACGGACAGCACGGCAACGACGCCTTCCCGAATGTCTTCGGCAGTAATCTTCAACCCCTTCGTGTCCTTTTTGACCTCGGCGTGGGTTTCGGTGTACCCGTTAATCGCCTTGCGAATCGCCGCTTTCAAGCCGTTTTCGTGCGTGCCACCGGACGCCGTCCGGATGCCGTTGACGTAACTGCGAATAGATTCATCGGTCGATTCCGTCCACTGCAACGCGACTTCGATCTTCTCGCCGTTCTCGCGCTTGGCGGTGAAAGCCACCTCGGTGACGGCGTTCTTTTGCGTATTTTTCACCAGCTTTGTCAGGTACTCGGGGATGCCATTGGGATGGCTATATTCAACCGTTTCGCCATTGGCTTCATTCTTGAATGTGAACTTTAGCCCGCTATGAATAAACGACATGTCTTCGAGACGGGCTTTCAATACATCTGCATCAAAGTGGGTAATCTTAAAGATAGTCGGGTCGGGTTCAAAATAAATAGTTGTTCCATGTCCGCGTGCCGCCCCGACCTTCTCAACTTTCGTTGTCGGGGCGCCTTTTGCGTAACTTTGTTGGTATTCGTAACCATCCCGCTTCACTGTCGCAACTAACTTGCGCGAGAGGGCGTTGACGACCGACGCCCCGACGCCGTGTAACCCGCCCGAATGGAAGTAACCGCTATCTTCTGCCCCAAATTTCCCACCGGCATGTAACACAGTCAACACAAGTTCCAAGCCACTTTTCTTGTGCTTGGGGTGGATGTCAATCGGGATGCCACGCCCATTATCTTGCACCGTGATGGCGTCATTTGCTTTGTGCAATATCATCGTGATACTATCAGCATAGCCGTTGAGATGTTCATCGACTGAATTGTCAACAATCTCCCACGCCAAGTGGTGCAGCCCCTTCGCATCCACCCCGCCAATGTACATGGACGGACGCTTCCGGACCGGCTCCAACCCTTCCAGAACTTGAATTGAGTCCGCCGCCGTGTATTTCGCCGATGGATTAGCTGTGGTGTTCATTAGTGTCTCGAATATGATCTTCTACAATTTTCTCACTTTATCCGAATAGCGTCCCGTCACCGTTTTTCTCAGTCTCTTTGGTTCGCTTTTCGGGCTTGCCGTCAATCTCGTCCCAATTCGTCAGGTCAATTGCGGATGGCATGACACGGGCAAACTTGGTGCGAACGCCGGGCTTCTCGCCCTTGCCGCCGCGACCTTGTTGCTTGATCCCTTTCGGCCCGAACTCCTGGACTTTGCCGGTTTCCGTCTCCACCATCACACGGTTCGCTTCGTAAACACGGCCTTCCGTCACCAAGTTCCCGCCGATACATTGATCCCCGTCATCCAACTTGATGCCAATTACTCCTTTGCCGACCCCGGATAATATGCTCACTTCATCAACCGCAAAGTGAATGATGTGCCCATTTCGTGACGCCAACATCACACCGGATTCATCTCGGATCAACTTTAACATGACGACTTTATCACTGCCCTCCAACTTCGCATACCGCCGACCGGACTTGGTCGATTCCACGCGGTACGACGACAGCGGCAATCGCAACGTGTAACCCGCACTGGTCACGATCATCAAGTACGGTCCACCCGGTACGTCGCTTGTCGATTCCAGATCGGCGGGCGTGAACCGCGCATCAGTTGTCAATGCCGCAATGACCTTCACCTGATCGGCCATCTTGAAGAACTTCGTGATCGGCTCGCCGTAGCCGGAACTGGCCGGGACTTCGTTGACCCGCATCGTGTACGCGGCCCCGTCGTCGGTGAAGAAAATCACGTTGTCCAGGGTGCTGGCCGGGACGACGGCGACGACCTCATCCCCTTCCCGGACCCGCGTGCTTTCGAGGGCGGCCAGTCGGCCCACCCGCTTCATCCAGCCGTCCCGCGTCAGCACGACGTTGGTGTTTTCCCGCACAATGTAAGCGTCTTCGTTGAACTCCAGCACGTCCTCGTCGGACGCCATTCGCGTTTTGCGGCGGACCACAAAGTCTTGCTCGCCCAGCTTTTCCAACTCGCTTTTGATGACGCCCCAAAGTTTCTTTTCGGACGCCAGCAGCGTCTCCAGTTTCTCCGCGTCTTTCCTTTTCTCCTTCAGTTCGTCAACAATCTTCTGGATCTCTAACTGCGCGATTTTGTACAACTGCGAATCGAGAATCGCGGTCACTTGGTCGTCGTCCAACACGAACTCGACCTTCAACTTCTCGGCGGCGTCCGGCTTGCCGGTGCTGTTGCGGATGATCTTGATCGCCTTGTCAAGGGCATTGAAGATGATCGCAAAGCCTTCGAGGATGTGAATTCGTCGCCGCAAGACACGCAATTGGTGTTCAAACCGCCGCCGCACGGTGATGAGGCGAAAGTCGAGGAAGTAGCGTAGCACTTCTTTCAGGCTTAGCCCGTCGCGTGGGACCATCGTGGACCCGTCCGCCGACGGCACGATTGCGGTCACGTTGTAGGAGAAACTCTTCTGCAATTCGGTGTGCTTATAGAGGTACGCCATCACCAAGTTGGGATCGGTGCCGGGCTTCAGTTCGAGGACGATCCGCATCCCCTCTTTATCGTTTGTCTCGTTGGCGATGCCGATCAGTTGCGGCAGTTTCTTGTCTTCGATCAGTCCACCGATCAACTCTTCGAGTGCGCCCTTGTCCACGCCGTAAGGAATGGATGTGACGACGATTTGTTCGCGTCCTTTGGCAAACTCTTCGAGCTTCCATTCGCCTTGGATTTTGATGCCGCCGGTGCCCTCCTCGTAGATTCTGCGCAGCGTCGCGGCATCCGTCACGATCTTGCCGCCGAGCGGAAAGTCGGGGCCTTTCACTTTCGTTAACAGTTGGGCGACGGTCGCGTCCGGGTTGTCGATCAGGAAGATGCTGGCGCGGAGAACCTCACCGAGGTTGTGCGGCGGGATGTTGGTTGCCAGCCCGACGGCGATGCCGGAAGAACCGTTGACGAGTAGGTTCGGGAACTGGGCGGGCAGAACGGTCGGTTCGCGTTTGGTGCCCGAGTAGTTAGCGATCAAATCGACCGTGTCTTGATCCAACTCACTGAGCAAAAATTCGGCGGCACGGGTAAGCTTCGCTTCGGTGTAACGGTAGGCGGCGGGTGGGTCGCCATCGACACTACCGAAGTTGCCTTCACCATGAATCAGTGGTAGACGTAACACCCATTCTTGGGCCATCCGGACTAGGGCTTCATAGAGCGCATTATCACCGTGCGGGTGGTAGTTCCCCATCACGTCGCCGACGATCTTGGCACACTTGGACGCCTTGCGATCGAAGGTCAAGTTTGAGTCGTGGTACATCGAAAACAGGATGCGCCGATGGACCGGCTTCAGCCCGTCGCGCACGTCCGGAAGGGCGCGGCCCTTGACGACCGACACCATGTACCGAAGGAATCGACTGCGGGCTTCCTCGGCTATCGAGACGGTTTGGATGCTTTCCGCCATCGCGGGGGCCTCTTCTCACGGACTCTGAACACGTGTTCACAACACCATATCAACCGGACCCACTTCAGCTAGGTCGGTTACCGACGCTGGAAAGCGCGAACACCCTCGCAATATGCAAGGGCGTGGTCCAGACCGATTATCGTAGTTCCACCAAAAAGAGTATATGCACCACCCCACGAGTTACTTGTCAACCGGGTCTCGACCGACTGTCCGCATGACCGCCGGTGCGGTGCGAATCGTTGGTGCGGGGTACGCTTTTCCGATGCCGTCGAGTTGGGTGGCGTAGTCCGTTGGCACGTTTTCAAAGCCCTTCAAATTCCACAACATCATGAGCGGTTTACCGGCGGGGGTTTGGTGGGCTTCCACGAGGAGTTTACGAATCCGCCCGACCGTATTTTCGTCGAGCGAGCCTTTGCGGTAGGCGATGACCGTGGCTGGGAACAACTCGGATTCGCAGAGCATCCGCAACTGTTTGGACGCACCCGGTTGCAGATTCTGATAGCCGACGAAGGCCGAAATGTCCACGAGTGTGGCGGGCAAATCGCCTTGAACGACCCCATCGAGTGCTTCTTCCGAAGTCATCGCGGGCTTGAACTGGGGCTTCGCACTCGTTAGCGGCAAACCAACACGTTGGGCGTCCAGGTACAGCAAGCAGTGCGCCTTCGTGCCACGGGGAACCATGACCGTGTCGTCTTTCAGATCAGCAAGTGTGACGAGTTTGGATTCCTTCTGCACGACCACGCAGGCTTGCAATCGGCGGGCGGGGGGAACCGTGATGACCAACGGGATCAGATCCGGGTTGTTGCCCTGCACCCAGGCGAACTCGAACCCGTGATACACCCCAAGATGGTAGCGTTTGGCCTTCATCCGGTCGGCAAGCGTCAAAGCGTCGGGCACGATTTCCACTTCACCCGTCAGGCCGGTTTGCTTTTGAATCAGATCACGCAGTGGCTTCGAGAGGGCTTGCACCATTGCGGGCTGCACGTCGCGGAACATGCCTTGAACCATGCCAATTTTGATGGAGCCGTCTCCGGCATCCCCGCCGTCTCCCCCTTTAAGAGCGATGACCGGCGCGCCGGGTACGAAACCGGCTGCGACTAAAATCAGGGCGACCGTACCGAGCATAAACTTCGTCACTGGTAACTCCCTACCCGGCGGACCGGGAACGCGATCGCAACCCTATCAACGACGAAGTACCCGCTTAACGAGTTGGGAACTTCGGATAAATTCCGCCCGCCGTCACCCGTTCCAACGCCGCCAATGTTTTAATGTGTTCTAGAACGGCTTCAACGTAATCCGCCTGGGCTTTGCCCGCCAGCGCTTCCGTGTTGACGAGCAACTCGGGGTCTTGGCGGGCCACGGCAGCGGCACGAGAATCTTCGACCAGTCGGCGACCGTTTTCGTAGCGTCGCTTCGCCTCCCGGACTCGCTTGGTGGCCGCATCCCAGTTCAAATAGGCCACCGTTGCCTCCGTTCGGACCAGATTCACGGTCTTCTCGTACAGCACGTCTTGGCGCAAACTCAGTTCGGCAGCGTGGGCGACGCGGTCCGCTTGATTGCCGACCAAGCCGACTGGCATTTCGGGCGCTAACGCACCGGGGCGGTAGGTGCCATTGCGGATTGCCATCGGGACTTGTTTAGTGTGCAAGTCACTTCCCGATGCCAGCGTCGCAACTCTCTTGCCGTATTGCACTTTTTCTTGGGCACAGATTTCCAAGCGAAACACGTCCACGCCAGCCGCAGCTTGAGCTAACTCCGGACGACGGGCAAGGGCATCTGCGATAACCTGTTCTTTCGACACAGTCCCGTCGAGCATCAGGGGGAGTTCTTTCGTAGCCGGTTCAAACGCGAATGTCGGCTCAACGCCCATCGCTTCTTTCAACGCGGTTAACGCGAGTTGGCGGCCCGTCGATGCTTTCACACGCAATTGTTTCACTTCCCCGATCAGATTTTGTAAGGCGTACAAAGTGAACTGGTTGATCTTCATCTTCGGGTCGCGGACGCCGGACTTCACGATGCTTTCCGCGACTTCGTAGTACGTCTCCATCTGCTCAATCACATCGTTCGCGGTCTGTTCGGATTGCTTGGCGTAGACGTAACTGAAGTAGAGGAACGTCACGTCCTGTGTGGTTTCCTGGGTCGCCTTCTGAATTTCCGCTGTTGACAAGGTCAGGCCACGGCGGGCTTGCTCCCGCCGAACGGGGATGTCGGGGCTAACCCGTTCGGTGAATGCGCGTAAATTCATCAACGACTGGTAGCCGATTTCAGCCGCCCGAAGGCTGTGCCGTGCGGCCCGGATCACGGGTTGGCGGTCGTGGGCAATCGCCAAACATTCGCCCAGGGTGAGTGGCGGAAGGGGCGGTTCGACGGTTTTGGTTTCAGTGGACTTTGGCTTCTCGTCGCCGTTGCTCGTTTTGTCTTTTGCATCCTGAGCTGCTGCCAAACCCGCTGCAAACAGCAGGGTAATACCAACCCCAACGGCGCGTGTCCAGGCCGGGCGACCGCCAGCGCGGGAAAGGCGTGGAGACAACATAACCGTACCTCGAGCCGACTCATCCGTGAGCTTCCAACCCACCGTCCGCATCCGTGCGAAAGTCATGGGCACGTCAAATACTTCGACTGAATCCCGTTGCGTGCTGAAGCGTGGAGGATGCTCGGGATGCCCCGTTTTCCTCAAGCCGGGTGGGTTGGTCCGAATGTGCGGAATCGCACAGATCAATCGCGTCAGCGGCCATTCGGCCTGTGCCGATTATGATGATTGAATCGCACGAAACAGCCGCCCCAGAGACTTCACGATGAGCCACGAAATCAGCCCCGGCATTGAACGCGCCAACGCGACCGCGTTGCGACGGGCCGCCGAACAGGGTGCCGAACAACTGCGGCTCACGGACTGGTTACTCGGGTTGATCGAAGAGGAGGAAGGCAAGCCCGCCGTGGTGTTGGAGCAACTGGGCGTGTCCGTCACCCGGCTTCGGGATCAATTGTCCATGCCAGGACATTTTCAATCCGTTCTCGCCCCCTCGAACCCGGTGCTGTTCAGTATCGCCCGCGAAAAGGCGGTGTTTTTGCGGAGTGACAGCACCCTCACCACCGACGCCATGCTTTTAGCCATCCTGGACGTGAATGAAACGTTCACTGCACAACTCGCCGCGTTGGGCGTGTCCGTTGCTCAGCTCGAAGTCTTGTTAACAACCCACCGAACCGCGACGCACGACATCATTGAAGCTGCCGGACCCGTCTTCGTGGTCCCGGAACCGACGGACCTCGTGGACGCCGGGCGCATCGTCGATGTGAACCTGAACCGCGCACGCGAGTCGTTGCGAATCCTGGATGATTACTGCCGATTCGTGTTGAATGATGCCTTCCTGACGAAGACCGTGAAGCAACTGCGTCACGATCTCGTGAGTGCGGCCAGCACTTTGCCAGCACAAACACTTCTGGGCAGCCGAGACACCACGGCGGACGTGGGAACGTCGATCACTACAAAAAGTGAAGCGGCTCGACAGAACGCAAAGCAAGTGGCGGCAATCAACGCGAAACGCCTGCAAGAGAGCCTGCGGAGCGTGGAAGAATACGGCAAAATCTTCGGCCCGGAATTCGCCAAAGCCATCGAAGCGATTCGGTATCGGGCTTACACGTTGGAGCGAATCATTGTCGTCGGCGAGGAATCTCGGCAACGGCTTGCGAACGCGCAAGTCTACGCCCTGTTGAACGGGTCGCAGTGCGTTGCTGCACTCGACTGGACGATTGCAGAAGCCGCCGAAGGCGGCGTTTCGATCGTGCAACTGCGTGAAAAATCGTTGACCGACCGGGATTTACTGGAGCGCGCCAAGAACGTTCGCCGCTGGACGCGGGAAGCCGGTGTGTTGTTCATCGTCAATGACCGCCCCGACATTGCCAAGCTCTGTGATGCCGACGGCGTTCACCTTGGCCAGGACGATATGCCCGTAAATGCCGCACGCCGCATTCTCGGTCCGGATGCACTCATCGGCGTCAGTACGCACAACATGAAACAAGTTCACCAAGCGATTCACGACGGCGCCGATTATCTCGGCATCGGACCGACATTTCCGTCCAAGACCAAATCGTTCGATCACTTCCCCGGCCTGGATTTTATTCGAGCCGTGAGCGAAGAAACAACCATCCCCGCCTTCGCGCTCGGTGGCATCAATCTGACGAATATCCACGAAGTCGTCGCTGCCGGTGGCAAACGGGTCGCAGTAAGCTCCCTGATCTCCCAAGCCGATGACCCTCGCAGTGTCGCCATGCAGCTTCGCTTTGCGATTAACAGCTAAATTTCGTGAGTGCAGCTAAACCCTGCCCGACGTGAAAACTGGAGTTTTGCGGGGTCTTTGTTCGGAGTAGTCTATTCGCTTTGTCGATGCGGTTGATGTCGTCTTGAGTCCGGGATGATCCGTCCGGACGTGTCGAAGTGGGGTCAGACGACGGACGGTTTGTGGCGACGGGCGACGGAGGCTGCGGACGCGGGAGCGGTTTCGCGCGCTGTTTATACTCTGCCCGGTAGTAAATGATCTTTTTCTGTGAGCTAGATTCTGTTCTACTCTCCTTCTCACAACGGAAGGGAGTCCCGAATGGCCGCCTGGT
>JAYVXO010000108.1:0-5873 GCA_043785105.1 Fimbriiglobus sp. | reverse complement strand
CGATGCATCCGTGCGCTCCGGTCTGAGTTTGCCAGCCTTACCCCAGCCGTTTACCAAGCCGCCCAGATTCCAACAACATCAATCAACACGGCCTAGGCTAATCGCTGGCATGTGGCTTTGGGGTGGGCGGATTTTTGCTATTTTCGCCACGTAACGCGGCGCCGACGCCGTCGAGGGCGTCTTGCTCTTCGGGGGTGAGGTCGATGAGTTCGTAGCCCCTTTCTTGCCCCGCTTGACCCTTTGCAGGTACTTCCTCAGTTGGAGCATCGACACGCTTTCCGGTGCGAGGTCGAACTTGGCGTTGTACAGGTCCGTCCCGTTGCCCGGCGTTCTGCTCGCGTCCGGGTTCTTCTTGCCGCACCACCATTCCTCACCGCCCTCTCAGGTAAAAAGGTCTTGTATCGTGTTCACGCCGGGGTGTCGCTTCGCTCAACACGAGTAACCTTCACCTTTTCGCTTAAACGTGCTTCAACTTCATCAGTTGACATTAGTCACCCGTAAGTCTATTTGGATAGTCAATCGCTGCATCCAGGCTAATCTGCATTCGGTGGGAACCAGTCTCCCGGTCCCTCAGTGTGGATCTTCTTGAGATGGTCGATTTCACTCTGTCGCACGGCCTTTTCCTGCTCGGTCATCGGTCCGGTTTGGCTCGGTATGACGTTGTTAATCTTGTCGTCCAAGTCCTCCTCCCATTTCTCATAGTCGTCGATCCACTGCTGCCGTAACCGGGCGTACTCTTGAGGGCTGATTTTACCCTTCATCCTGGCCAGTTCCCGAGACCGACGGATCTGGTCGTTCTTCTCGTCGCCGTACTCTTGAACGTAAAGCTTGACCTCCTCGACGTTCGCGTGGGGCGGGGTGGGGGGGGTAACGGCGGGCGGAGGTGAACCCGTCTTCGGGCGGGACAGTAGCCACACCTCTTCTCCGTTGGGGTGAACCCACTCCTGGATGCCGCCCGGGTTGCCTTTGAACTTGTAACCCTTTATCTTCAGAGTCTCCGGGGTAACGTCAGGCGAATTTGTGATCGTCAATCCGGGCGTGAGTCGTTTCCGCTTGTTGGCTTCCTTGAGAAATTGCTGAGCGAACTCGACGGTGTACTGGCCCCCCATGTACAGGGCGACGACGGTTCGCTCGCCGTTGGTCAAGCGACTCCACTGGCGTAACGCCTCGGAGGGGTTGTACGCCAACTGGTGGAGGAAGTTATCGCGTTTGATTTGAGCAGGTGTCATGGCGTCTCCTGTAGGAAAGCTACCCTAGGCTAATCGCTGGCATCCTTTCAGGATGCGGTTGATCCGGGAGGAAATCGAATACCTGGGGTGTCGCTGCGCTCGACCCCAGGCTAATTGCTGACATCCCTCCGGGATGTTTCGACTTGCCTTAGTTTTGGCTTTGTTTGTTATCCCGAAGGGATTCTAGCAATTAGCCTGGGGTGTCGCTGCGCTCGACCCCAGGCTCTCCTGCCAGCGAAACGATCATCTTCATTACATCGCTTCGCTGATGTCGAAGCCTTTGCGGTATTCGCGGAACAACATACTGTTGGCCTTCGCCAAGTCGTCCGCACCGCCGGTGAACTTTTCGGTCTTGGCGTCGATCATTAACTTCGGCCCGACGCGGCCGATCGCCTTCGACACATCGACTTTGTTATCCGTGAGGTGGGTTTTCATCCGGTCGAAAGCGGCGACCGCTTCTTTGCAATCCGTGAAGCCGCTCACGTCCCCGTCGAGTGGGACTTTTTTACCGAGCCGGTAGCTGATGTTGGCCAAGTGACACAGGGCTGCCGAGAGGTGGCCTTCGCTGATGTCCGCGTTCAGATCGGTGTGCTTCCCACTCCGAACCGCCTTCACGAAGTTGGCGTAGTGCGAATCGTCACCACCGCCACTGAAGGACGCCACCTTGTTGCCGTCGTTGTCGAACGCGGTGCCGCCGCTATAACTCGGGCACACGACATAACCCTTGTCGCCGAACCAAATGTTGCCGACTTTGGCACCCTTGTAGTCTTTCGTCTCAAGCCCCCGCACTTCAAAAATCATGTGGGCGGTGCCGAAGTCGTAGAGTGCGAGTTCGGTGTTCGGGGTTTCGCCGTCATCGACGTAACCGAACCGCCCGCCGACCGTCACCACGGACTTGGGCAGACCGGGAATGTTCAGGCCCCAGCGAGCCTTGTCGGCTTCGTGGACCCCTTGGTTGCCGAAATCGCCGTTGCCATACGCCCAGATCCAGTGCCAATCGTAGTGAAGGCTCTTCCGTTGCACCGCCAGCTTCGGCGCCGGCCCACACCACAGGTCGTAGTCAATGGACTTCGGCGGGGTTGTAGCGGTCTCGACTTTACCGATGCTATTGCGGGTCTTGTAGCAGGTGCCATACGCCAGCGAAACGTTGCCGATCTTACCGCTATGGATGTAGTCCATTGCGGCCCGCATTCCTTTGGTGCTGCGGCTTTGCGTTCCGACTTGGCAGATGCGGTTGTACTTCCGGGCGGCCTGAATCATCAAGGCGCCTTCGTGGACGTTGTGCGTGGCCGGCTTTTCCACATAGACGTGCTTCCCGGCCCGCATCGCCCACACGGCCATCAGGGCGTGCCAGTGGTTCGGCGTGGCAATCGAAATCACATCAATCGACTTGTCGTCGAGCAGCTTGCGGAAGTCTTTGACGTACTTCGGCGCCTCGCCCTGCCCTTTGGTGATGGTTTCCATCGCCTTCGTGATCACCGCTTCATCGCAATCGCAAATCGTGGTGATTTCGCAATTGTTCTTGCCGAGGAACCCGCCCACGTGGCTCATCCCGCGACCATGAAGTCCCACGACCGCCACGCGGAGCCGGTCGTTGGCACCGCCCTTTTTAGCAACGACTTCTTCCGCAGCGTGTGCGGAACTGCGACCCACCCCCACCCCAGCCGCGATACCGGCGGAAAGGATCGCGGACCGTTCGAGAAATTCTCGACGATTGAACGGAGACATAACAGCAACTCCCGGCAAAACGAGGGAAAGGAGACCAACGCTTGAAATTCGACTGTGGACTAGTCTAATCGGACACGAAAGGTCCGGTCAATCAATTAAGTGACAAGAATGTGAAGTCGATGATACATAGCAAGGCAACACTGATGGATACCCACTTCGCCCCGATTCCCCTTGAGCCACCGACAACTATCCCCTAGATTGCCTGTGGCAAGAACGCCGCGCCCGTAGCTCAACTGGATAGAGCAATGGTCTTCGGAACCATAGGTTATAGGTTCGACTCCTATCGGGCGTACTTCGGTTTTGATTTCCGCTTTTTACGTGCATGTCCAACTGAGCCAGGCACGTGGGGTTAACAAACCTCACGTGCCTTTTGCGTTTCCGTGCTAGACCTGGGAACAAATTGGGAACAGCACCGACCCTGTGGGGTTACGTCTCGTATCGGTGCTCGAAGAATCATTGACGAGGGTCTGGCGGCAGGGCCATTGCAACTACACCAGGATGTTGCGGATCACTTCGCCGCGACTGATCGCAGTGGGGCGGCCTTGGGTGTCGCGGATTTCGGTGTGGGGTTCGTAGCCGAGGCAGTGGAGGAAGGTGGCGGTCAGGTCTTGGGGGGTGACGCGACCTTCGCTGGGCTGGGCGCCGAGTTTGTCCGACGAGCCGTAGACTTGCCCGCCGCGAATGCCGCCCCCGGCCAGCGCGACCGAAAAAACATGTCCCCAGTGGTCGCGCCCGCCACGCGGGTTGAAGCGCGGGGTTCGGCCAAATTCCGAGATGCACAGCACCAGCGTCTCGTCAAGCAAACCGCGCTGGCTCAAATCTTCGAGAAGTGCGGAAAAGCCTTGGTCCAACGTCGGCGCCAGAACGGTTTTGAGACGTTGACTTTCATTCGTGTGCGAGTCCCAACAGGGCGCGTCGGCGGGTTCGTCCGGTCCCCGGAACCAGTTCACGTGAACCAGCGAGACGCCCGCTTCGATCAACCGCCGCGCCAGTAAACAGCTTTGCCCGAAGTGGTGGCGTCCGTAGTGGTCCCGCAGTGCGGGCGCTTCGCGGCCCAGATCGAACGCGGCTCTCGCTTTCGGTGAACTGAGTAAGTCGAACGCTTCCGTCCGACGCGGGCCGAAGCCTTCATAGGAAGCGATGCCACGGTCGAGTCGTTGCAACAAATCGCGCCGATCACCCAACCGATGGATCGGGGTATCGGTGCTGAGGGTGAACTCCGGGATGCGGAAGTTTGCGGCGGCCGGCTCGCACCGAAACAGCATCGGGTCACTACCACGACCGAGGAACCCCGCGTCCTGGCCCGGCCAAATCGAACTGTCCGTGTTGAAAATGTGCATCGGCAGCCGAACCGCCGACGGGATGCCGCCCGGATCGCCGCGCAGTCGTCGCACGATCGCCCCCAGCGTCGGCCAGTCGTTGGGCGGACCGGGGTTGACGTTCTCCGCGTTCATCGGCGAATGGGGCACGCCGGTCAACATGTAGTAACCGCTGGAGGAGTGCGCGTTGTCCCCGGTCGAGACCCCACGCAGCAGGCAAAGCTTATCCGCTTGACGTGCCAAGCCGGGGAACAGCGAACTGATGCGGACGCCCGGAACGTTCGTGTCAATCGGCCCAAATTCGCCCCGAACTTCGGCGGGTGCATCCGGCTTCGGATCCCACGTCGAGTGTTGCGGCGGTCCGCCGAGCATAAAGAGGACGATACAATTCTTGGCCTTCCCGCCA
This sequence comes from Fimbriiglobus sp., assembly GCA_043785105.1. Lineage (GTDB taxonomy): Bacteria > Planctomycetota > Planctomycetia > Gemmatales > Gemmataceae > Fimbriiglobus. The sequence continues at coordinate 1,191 of JAYVXO010000108.1, read as the reverse complement.
CTCGATGTCGGGCTAGCCGTGGCTCTTGATTGCAACAACTGCGGCAACGTCAGCCCGAGCGCACCCAACCCCCCGGCCCGGAAGACTTCCCGCCGTGTCACCCCGTCACACAACCGATGCCCCTGCGAGCGAAAACTCAGCATAGTAGTAATCTCATCTGAAGAGCAATCTGGCGTGCAGTCGTCGAAAAGCAATCCGGCAGCAAGCATTTAGAGTATCCGATGACCATGCTCGGAGTCCAGTGATTGTTCTGTTTTGTTTGCTGGAAGTGCCTAAATTGAAATGCTTTGAGTAGTACCGAAGTTGTGCCAGAAGAAAGCGAGTGTTTGTGTATAAGCACAGAGATTGGAGTCTCGCACAAAGCTACCCGCGCCCACCACCAAAAATGTCACATTAATCCGACACGGAGTTGTCATCTGAATCATGCGGAGCAAATAAAATAATTAGATTTTCCAAAACCCATATACATCTTGCGAGTCGAAAAACTGCGACTGTCACACAAAGTGCAACTAGATACCAAATGAGTGGCCATTCTTTACCATCTTGGTCAAACAAAATAGCCAAAACAGCGGCCAACGTTGCGAAGCCAAGCCAACGAACAGTACTCCCAAATACAGGCCATAGTTGGCTGTAGCCTTTCTTGCGCCGCAGCGCGGCAAATTTTTCCTTATCAGACCATGACAATATGATTGACATCGCCGTTATAACAAATCCAAACAGCGATCCAAACGCCGACACAATTGCTGGGTACAAAAGTGATCTTGTACTCTTAAGTATAGTAGAAACGACTTCGCGTCCTCCGAAGATTTCAACCCAAAAAACAAATAAAACCAACGTAGTTACCGCTAAAATGAGTTCACGTTTCAGAAAATCCTTCTCCCACCATCTACGAAATGTAGTTGCGTTCATTTGGTCGCCCTCAAATAAGTTTGGCTGACCCCAGTGTGGCAAGCATTCTAGTGTGGGCATCAATAAGTCCACTAAAAGCTGATTCAGACTTTACACATCGGTGTTTGGCTGTAGCGAGTTCAACACTCATTCTCGTTTCAATCTGTTCAGCTAGAAGATCTATGATTTTCTCTTTTTGAGAAGTTATAGGAGTTACGCAGTGGTGTTGTGAGTCGGGTTCTCGAAGTCCCGCAGGGTGGCTATAGTCGCGGGCATGAGCCAGCCCAAAGTCTCCGCGCTTGA
>JAYVXO010000107.1:0-17714 GCA_043785105.1 Fimbriiglobus sp. | reverse complement strand
TCAAGCGCGGAGACTTTGGGCTGGCTCATGCCCGCGACTATAGCCACCCTGCGGGACTTCGAGAACCCGACTCACAACACCACTGCGTAACTCCTATTTGTGTGAAAAGCCCACGGATTATTATCCGTGGGCTTTGTGCTTCCTCACACCACCCAAGACTCTTCCAATCATCTAAACCCGACACCCGACACCCGACACCCGGTTAGCCAGAAAATTTCCAGCAAAGGGTGGGGTAGGAGGCGTTTCTTCCAACAAGAAAAGTGGAGAGTGGAGAGTGGAGAGAGAAGAGTAGCCAGGAAGAAGGTCTTTCTTCGGTTTTACTCTCCACTAACCACTAACCACTAACCACTAGTTGCAACGCGGTCATGCCGAGTTCGGCAACTTGGGTGGGCTTGGCTTGCCAGAGGACGGGGTTGAGCAGTTCGAGTGACACCCAGCCGTCGTAGGAAATGGCCCGCAGTTTTTGCATGATCGGTGTGAGTTGGAAATCCCCTTCACCGGGGAACACTCGGTCCGCATCGGTCATCAGTTCGCGGGGCACGCCGGGCACGTCGCAGACTTGCACGTGGGCCAAGTTCTTGGCCGTGAGCCGGTCCAAGTCCTCGAACTTACTCGGCCCCTTGTAGTAGTGGAACACGTCGAAGCAGACACCCACGTTCGGTTCGCCGCATTGTTCGACCAGGGTAATCGCCGTATCGAGCGATGAGCAAAACGTGTCCGTGCCACGAAACTCCAGTGCAAGCCGAACATCAAACCCCGAAGCCCATTGAGCCGCTTGGGTGAGCGAAACCATTGCCCGTTGAACGGAAGTCGCGTCCAACCGCTGGTTGAAATCCCCGACCACGATGAGCGTCCGGATGCCGAACTGCTGGCACATCTCCAGTCGTCGCTTGTAGTGATCGAAATGCGCCTGCCGTTGGTCCCCCTGCGACAACAACAACCCGCCCTGAAACGCCGCCACGCCGAGTGTCATCCCGCGATCGCGTAACAACTCCTGGGTGTCCGCAACGGAGGTTTTCTCCAGGTGGGTTTCCAACTTCGTCAACCACACTTCCATCGCCGAACACCCGCCGTCGGCGTAGCTGGTCACGTCCGCAGCAAACGCATTCGGCATCGTCGTCGCTTCACTGATGCAGAGCTTCATGCAATGGGTCTCGTGGTAAAACCGAGTGGGCACGTGAGCTTATCTGTAGCCGGAATCCTGTCGGAATGCGAGCGGTTACGGCGAACCGCCGAGGCTGCGGCCCAGTCCGAGGACGGGGATTTCGATCGCCGTCTTGCGGTGCGGGTTGGTGGTGAGCTTGCGGTAAATCAGGAGGGTGCCGAGGGCGAATTCTTCGTGGTTCGTGTCGAACGTTACGGTCTTTTCCAGACGAAACTGCTCCGGGTGGTTCTTCAACACGTCCCGCACGCGACCGGAAGCGGGCGTCTCCAGGTAGAAGATTTGTCGGCTTTCGATCACGATGTATTCCGGGTCGTACTCGTGCAACTTTGCCAGGATCTCGTCGTCCGTGACGGCGAACTCGACGTAGCCGCCGTGCGAGTCGCTCATCACGGCGTAGAAGATTTTATCCCCGCGTAAGACCCACGCGCGGCGGTCGGGATCGGCCCGGCGAACCTGGTAGATGAAACCGCCGTTCAACACCCCCTCGAACAAAAGGGGGCGATCGCCGGTCCGGTGTTCGAGGGTGTACTTGGCCGCTTCGGCGTAGCCGATCACGTACCACCCCGGCTTCCACGTGGCTTGAACAATGGTGGCGGCCACGAGGAAGAGGATCGCCGCAACGCCTGCATACCGCCCGCACCACTGCCAGATTCGCAACAGCCCGATCGCCGCGAACACCGTCAGCGCGGGCACCCAGTAAATCGCGTGCCGCTTCTCCGGCTCGGCCAGCGGCGCAAAGGTGACGTAGGTTGCAACAATCAACGCGAAGAACGGCCCGTTGACCCCGCCGACGTGCCGTCGGCAAACGAACAACCCGAGCGCCGTCGGCAACGCGGCGACGTAGCCGATTTGCTCGCCGACGAACGACGGGTACAGCCAAAAGTTCCACGGGTCCAGAAACCCTGTGGAGAACGCGGCGGTCCCAGACGCGGCGGCGGTTTGCAGCCCCGTACTGTACTCTCGCCACGTGAACAGGTAGTACGGCAGTGTCACCGCGATGGCCGCGAGAACCCCTAGAATCACGGGCTTTCGCAGGAGCAGGCCGAAGTTGCGGGTCATCACCAGCCGGAGTAAAAAGTAGGGTAAAAGCACGACGCCGTCGAACCGCGTCAGGGCGGCACAGGCTGCCAACAAGCAGGCGAGCAGGGCGTCCTTGGTTCGGCGGTCGGCGAGGTATCGTTCAAAATGAAACACGCTCCCGAGTACCAAGGCCAGCGTTGGGACTTCGAGCAGGACGAAGCGAGAATAGTCCACCACGAGCGGTGCAAACCCAAGCAAGGCGAGCGAAATGCCGGCCACGTTGACCCCATGAAATCGCACCGCCAGCCGGTACGCATACGCCGCAGCGAGTACCGCGAACAACGACAGCACGACCCGCGCGACCCCGTAACTGGTCCCGAACACGGCCATCGTGACGCCTTCGACGCAATGAAAAAACGGCGGCCAGACGAGCAAGCCGAGCGCCGGGTATTGCGTGTAGTACCGGACCGCGTACCCCTTCGGGTTCGCCAGGAATTGCGGCAGGTCGTGGATCGCGTCGCGGACGAACACCCCCGTCATCACGTGGCGGGTCTCGTCGTTGAACTTCCACGGCTCCCCGGACGGCGACGCGATGAGGTGCAGCACGAACACGCCGACGAGAATGAGGACGGGGTAGGCGACCACCCGCAGATTCTCCTTCGACATGGTACGCGGGTCGTTCGTCATGCTAACGCAACCCCGATCGGGGCGGGGTGACGGTGTGTGATCGCGGTGGCATGGACGCCCATCGGCACGAGCTTGAAGTTCTTCGCCAGCACCTCGAAGACTTCGGCGACGAACTCCAGTTTGTCGGCACTGGGGCGCTTCATTGCCGGGAAAAACGCGAGGCGGTCCGTGTCTTCGCACCCTAAGAAGTCGAGCGGGTGCAACAAGAACGACGGCTCCACATTGGCCACCTTGCACATCGTCACCGCGAACCGCAAGTAGGCCCGCGCCAACGTCCGGCTGAACCCGTCCAGGTACAACAAATAGCTCAGGTGAAACGGCACTTTGAACAGTGGCATCGTCGTGACCGGGATTTCCAGTAGTGGTCCATTCGCAGTGTGCCAAGTGTACGGCGAAAGCGGTCGCAACCCTTCGGAGAGCTTCCCGAACAGTTGGCCGCGTTGTTGCTTTTCTTCCGCCGACAGCCCCTTGGCCGTGGCGAAGTAATACATCCGGGCGATTGGTCCGAGATACGTCGGGAACGTCGAGCAATCGAAGCGGTACCCCCGGCGGGCCAGCACGTTCAGCAGTGTTGGCGAGAAGCTGTACCCCGGCCCGCGAAACCCGTCCGGGCGTTGCCCGGTGGCCGCTTCAATCGCGTCTTCAGTCCGGGCGAGTTCGGCCTCGATCTCCGCTTCACTGTAAAGATGCAGCCACGGTTCATGGTGAAACGAGTGGTTGCCGACCTCGTGACCGTCCGTCGTAATCCGCCGCAACGCCGCGTGATGCTCCGGTTGCGCCGCATCGTGGCCAACGATAAACCACGTGATCGTCACACCGCGTGCTTGCAAGAAATCCAGCACCCGTGGCACGACTATATTGAGATACGACGGGTAACGATCCCACCCCGCATCGCCGTGGGTTTTCAAGTACGACCAGAGGTTATCCAGATCAAGCGAAACACTGGCGAGAGACTGCGACATAGGCAACACCGTGAAGAATTTTAACCACGGAACACACGGAAATCACGGAAGAAATCGAAATCATCATCACTGGAAAGACAAACGCCAAGTCTCGGATTCAACTTGAATGCTTTGGGTCCCATTTCCGTGCTTTCCGTGTATTCCGTGGTGAACCTCTTCTACGACACCAGGGCAGGGCTTTCGACTTCGGCCAACAGCGTCGGCATCGCTTGCTCCGCGAGTTGGAGCGTTTCGTTGACATTCAACGTGCCGTTGAGAATCTGCGACGAGTTGACGAGGTACACGCCGGGCACACTGGTGGTGATCGGCGGCACTTGTTCGGAGTAGTTCAACGTGGAGACAGCGAACACGTTTCGCACCCGCGACACCTGGAACGCTAGCACGTCGTCCCGTTGGAAGTGCGGGTACATCTTGGCGAGTGCGGTCAGAAAGCGGTCGCGGATACTGTCATCGGACTCGGCGAAGATCGGGTCGTCCGGGGCGACGTACTTCGGCAAGTACACCAAGCAATTCCCGCCGAACTCGGTGCGGTCCACGAGGGCCGACATCTCGATGACGGCGGTGAACGGCACCCAGCTTTCGGTGATGTTCGTGACGTAAAAGTTCGCCAACGGCTTCTTCAACAACACCGAAGCACAGACGATACCCTGGTACGTGATCGCGTTCAGCCGCGCGTGTTCGGACGGGGAAAGCGTCGGCAACAGCTTCGATGCCAACGGCGTGGCCGTGGTGACGATGACGCGGTCGAAGTCTTGCGGTTCGGCGTTGGCGAGTTCGATTCGCACGCCGTCGCCGTGCGGGGTGATGGATTGCACCTTGGCGTCGGTTTGGATTTCGACGCCGGATTCGGTCAGCACTTTAGCGAAGCGTTGCAAGATGCGAGCATAACCACCGCGAACGTAGCCGAACATTTCCTTCTTCAGCCCGGACCGCCGGGCGGCGTACATTCGCGCGATGATGGCCCAGATGAAGGCCGCCGACGCGATTTTGTAACTGTCGCCGAGTTTGGCCCGGAGTAGTGGTAGCCAGATCTTTTCAAACGTGCGTTTCCCGGACCACTTCGTTAGCCACTCGACGACGGGGATGCGTTCGAGTGCCCGCCAATCTTTCACCCGCGAGGCGTGGAAGATTGTTGCACCGAGGCGAAGCTTGCCGAGCAACCCGAGTGGTGGGAATTTCAGGAACTCGATGGAGTTCGACATCGAATAGAGTTGCCCGTCGGTGTAGAAGCCGGTCTTGGTTTCGACGCCGACGAACTGGTCGGACAACCCGATGTCACCGAGTAGTTTTTGGACGTGATGATCGGACAGCAGAATCACGTGGTAATGCTTATCCCATGTGATTCCGCCGAGTTTCCAAGCTGCGGCAAGGCCGCCGAGGTGTGGGGCGGCTTCGAGGATCGTGACCGCGTGCCCGTGTTGTCGCAATCGGTGCGCAAGGGACAACCCGAGGAAGCCACCGCCGACGATGGCCCAGTGTTTGGCAGAATTCATGGTGCGGTTCAACCCTTCTTGGGAAGGGCGTGCATGGTTGTGGCCGACAGACGCGGGAGGTCCAACTCCGCCACGCGACCGGCGGCGAACTCGTACAGTCGTCCGCAGTCGTGGCACTTCAACTTCTGGTAGCCCGGTGGCTCCTTGGGTTTGAAGCGGACCAACACTTGCCCGCACCGGCAAACCGACCCCACTTGCACCGCCGGTGACCCGAACACCAAGGCAAATGCCGGAACCGATTTCGTCACCAACGAACCCATGCCCACCATCGCAAATCGACCAATCGTCAGGTCGTTGCCGATCGTGCATTGCGCGCCGATGGTGGCGCCTTCTTTCACGACGGTCGCCAACGTCTGGTCGTCCGGGTCGGACGGCTTGAGCCGCGTGAGGTCCGGTGTTGTGGCGCGGGGGAAGCGGTCGTTCGTGAAGATCGTCCCGGCGGAGATCATCACGCCGTCTTCAATCGTCACTGCCGTGCAGATGTAAACGAAGCTGTTGATTTTGCAGCGGTGTCCAATCTTCACGCCGTAGGCGATGTAGGTTTTTTCGCCGACGATGCACTCGTCCCCGATCGTCGTATCGTGGCGAATGTGGACGTTGTCCCAAATGCTGGTCCCGGCACCGATGGTCACGTTCTCTTCGACGATTGCGGTCGGATGAACTCGAAACAACGTCGTGAGCAAATCGCTCGGGATTTGGTCGTGCGTCAGCGTGGCGTCCAATTGAAAGTCGTGATCGGTATCACGCATGGGCGACCTCCTTGCTGAGAGGAGCGATTGTTTGCGCGATCGGTTTAGGCGTGCGGGTAAGGTCCGTCACGGCCCGCCCCGCCACGCCGGTCCACGGCGCTTCCCGTAAGGACTGGTACGCTGCCTCGATTACGTCCACGGACGCAATGGCGTCTTCCCACGTAATGAGCAGCGGTTCTTCTTTGCGAATCGCCTTGGCGAAGTTCGTAATCTGGGATCGGAACGCTTGGAGTTTGTTGTAGCCCTTGCCGAACACGACCCACTCTTTGTTGGACGCTTGCCGATACTTCGATTCCTGCCAGCCGACCTGCACCGTTCCTTGCGAACCGTAGATGTTGAGGAACCAGTCGAGGCCCTTGTTCAAGCTCCACGATAGGTCAACACTCCCCATGACACCGGCGGCGGAGCGGACGAAGACGCGGGCGGTGTCTTCGACACTTAGCCCTTGGATTTGCTTCCCTTCCACGCAGTGAACTTCGGCGAGCGGGCCGAGGAAGTACCGCATTAAATCGACCGAGTGCGTGCCGTTGTCGATGAGGACGCCGCCGCCTGAAATTTCCGGGTTGGCGTTCCAGCGTTTCGACATATCGACGTGGGACGTGAACGCATTCTCGAACAGGATGATTTCGCCGAGCAACCCGGACGCCACGATGCTCTTGGCCTTAATCACGTCGTCCACGTAACGGAATTTCGACGCCATCGTCAGCAGCACGCCCGCCTTCTGCGCTTCGTTCACCATCCGCCGGGCGCTGGCCGCAGACAGTGTGAACGGCTTTTCACACAGGACATGGACGCCCCGTTTGAGGAACCGCACCGCGATGTCTTCGTGCGTATTGGGTGGCGTGCAAATCACCACCGCGTCGAGTTTCGGCCCGCTAAACGCCAGGGTTTCGGTGCTGGTGAAGCGACTGCATTTGAAGCGGTTCGCCATCGCTTCAACGGCCTCGGCGCGGACATCACAGACCGCAACAAGTTGTGCGTGTTCGTTCGTTTCAAAGGCTTGGGCGTAGCTCTGGGCAATCCCGCCGGTGCCGACCAGGGCGAATTTCACAGGGTTGTTCACGAGGCACCCACTTTCTGCGCAACGGCTGCCAACTTCGGCTGCGCGAGACGGTTCGCCGCTTGGTAGATCGACGCGGCCAAGTAGTTCAGGTGTTCCTCGGTGTACTTCTCGTTCCACGGCAACACGAGCACGCGGTCCAGGTATTCAAACGTGCCGGGGAACCGTTCGGCGGCGTAATCGACGGCGTCGGGTGTGGCCAGCGTGAACGGCCAGCGGCTGTTGCCGAAGGTGCGTTGGTCGCGGATGATTTCGCAGCGGAATGCGGGCTTTTGAATGTAGCGCGGTGCGGAGGCGATGTTCATTTCCTTGAGGGCCTTGCCCAGTGCCGCCGGACCGCCGGGGATCACATTCGGGTCCACACGCAGGCAGTATTTCCAATAGACGTGCGTACTGTTCGCAGCCACTTGCGGAACTTCAATTCCCGGAGTGCCGTCCAGGAGTTGGTCCATTCGCGCGGCCATTGTGGATCGGGCGTCAACAACGCCCGCGAGCTTCGGCAACTGGGCCAAGGCACACGCGGCTTGTAGCTCAGTGTAACGGTAATTCAGCGACAAGAAGTAGTGGTCCGGGTGCGGATCACCGTAACCCCAGGCTTTGTTCGCAAACAAGTAGACCCGCCGTGCGAGTGCCGCATCGTTCGTGACCACCAACCCGCCTTCGCCAGTGGTGATGTGCTTACCTTGTTGCAAACTGAAACAGCCGATTGCGCCGAACGTCCCGACTTGTTGGCCACGGTGCGTGGCGAGAAACGCTTGAGCGCAATCTTCAATCACGGGGATGTTGCGACTGTTCGCCAGGGCCATGATCGCGGTCATATTGCAGGGGTTGCCGAACAGGTGCGTGACGATGATCGCTTTGGTGCGCGGCGTGATTCGTTTGGCAATCGTCTCCGCAGTCACGTTACCCGTGACGGGGTCTACGTCCGCAAAGACTGGGATCGCGCCTTGGTACAGAATCGGCGTCAGGGCGCCCATGTCCGTGATCGAGGTGGTGATGATCTCGTCGCCGGGTTCGGGGTTGAGCGCGGCCACGGCGCAGTGGATCGCGGCGCTGCCGGAACTGCACGCCACGACGTGCTTGACGCCGACGAGGGCGGCGAATTGCGTCTCGAGTTTCTTGCCGAACTCGCCTTTGGTCACTGTGAGCGTGCCGGAGCGAATCACTTCCGTGATGAGGGCGATTTCTTCTTCGCCCAACGTGCGGCCGGTGGCATCTTGGTCGGACGGTAACGAAACGTTCGTGACCGCTTTTAGCGGAATGTTCATGGGGCGAAAATCTCGGACCGTACCGTCGGGGGCGATGGCGCGGTGGTGGGCGAACAGTCGGGATTCCGTCGATTCTTACGTCAATTCTTGCATCAATTCAGGGGATATTTCAGCGGGTTGATGATGACCTTGCGGACGTCGATCGTCTCCGTGGTGGGTTTTCCGGGTGCATGTTTGCGGATCAACACGTTCTGGTTGTCGCGGTGCGAGACGAGGACTTCACGGATGACCTGATCCCGGTGCGCCCGGCTCCAGAGGCCGAACGCGCGAACCCAGGCGAGTCGGGCCATCAATCGGAGGTGGCCGAAGATCGTACTCACGGTTTTCATCTTGGACCGGCCCAGCATCCGCACTTCCAACGTGGCCGGGTGTTCGACGATGGTTCCGCCCGTGAGGTCAATGCGTCCGACGAGTTCCGCGACGCCCAAATAGCGACCGTGACTGAGTTGCATTCCGGCCACGCTGCTCCGCCGGTAGACGCGGAAGCAACTGGTATACGTGTAGAGTTTTTGCCGCAAGACGCGGCGGTAAAGCCACGTCGCGCCCTTGGACAAAAACAGCCGCCAACCGGGGACGTTGCGGACGTGCCCTTCGGGGTGGTACGGCGAAGCCGTCACGAGATCGACGCCCGGTTGCAGTAACGGCAACATGTTGCGCAGTTCGAGCGGGTCGTAAGTGCAATCGCAATCCATCGACGCGACGATCTCGGTATCAGCCCGTTTGATGCCGGTCATGATCGCCGCCGCCACGCCAAAATTCGTGATGTGCTGGTGGAGCTTGTACCCCGGCTTGTCCTGGAATTCCGCTTCCAATCCACTCCAGGTTTTGTCGGTACTGCCATCGTCCACCAACAGGAATCGCACGTCGTAACTGTCGGCGAGCGACGACTTCACGCGCTCCAGTGTGTTCGACAGGTATTTCACCGACTCCTCTTCATTGAAGAGGGGCACCACGATTGTCACAGGCTTCAGCGGTTCGCTCGGTTTATGCACCGGCTTGGGTTCGGTCGGGCGGGTGTACCGATCCGTGTCGGTGTGCCAGAAATCGGCCGTGGTCGGGATCCGCGATTGCGACCCGACTTGGGGTTGCGTGGACAGGTGCAAGTAATCCGCAGCCGATGTAAACCGATACCGACCCAACATGTCCGCGAGGCGGTCCTGCATCTTGTGCAGGTTGCGGTAGTGTCGTTTGCTGGTGAGCCAACCGCCGATCGCCAACCGCGGTTGGTCGGGGTCGAGTTCCCAGACGTGGAAGTACGACACGAGCGGCGACAACTGCGTGCGGTCCCAGCGGGCAATCGCCCGGCGCGTTAAAATTGCGGGAAGCTGGCGCAGGTAGTTGCCGCCGGCAATCGGGACGGTCATCCCGAGAATACTGGCGGTCGAAATGGGCACTTCCCAAATCCGCTTGCCGCTGTACTCGTGTTCATGGAGTTGGTGGCGGAACGCTTGGTCGCTGAAGTTCTTCCCGTTCGGCGCGATGCTCGAATCGTACCCGAATCCGATCGACGCCAGCACGTCCAACGCCCACACGTCCTGCGGCCCGAACCAACCGTCCGCGAGACGGTAGCCGACCACTTGTTGACCCGTGGCCGCTTCGACGACTTCTTTCGCTTGCAAGCAGTCCGATTGAAATTCTTCCGGCGTCATCTCCCGGATGCTGCGGTGGTAGTAGCCCTTGATGGCCACTTCATGCCCCGCGTCCGCGACCGATTTGATCAGTTGTGGAAATCGCTTCGCCACCCACCCGAGTACGAAGAACGTGGCCTTCGCGTGGTGGCGGTCCAAGAGCGACAGCGTGGTTTGCGTGTTCTTTTCGAGCCGAGTCTCAAACCGATACCACTGGTTCTTCTGGACGAACTTGTTGAACGCACCGACCTGGAAGTAATCTTCCAGCGCAATGGTGAGGATGTGTTGCCGTTGTTGGAACGGTGCAATCACGATTGCACCCCGATAAACGGAGCAACAGACAGAACCGGAAATGGCGGGGTGGGCGACATTCTGATTTCAGGGATCCTACAGGAGAACTCAGTTGAGCCGACAACAGCGTTAATTCAGGTTACAACACTTATAGAACATACGATGTAAACTATACGGCTTAGCGTTCCAATTTCATGGATGATTTGACGGAAATAAGGGGTGCGGTTCCTGCGGGATCAAAAATGGTGTTGATATTCACGCAGGGTTGTGGATCGACATGAACTTCGTAGACCGTTAAATTGACTGTGTTTGGACTTAAACAGCAGGAGCGTTGCCATGCCGTACAGCGAGTTCACGATCGACTCCGTCAAGGCGCGGTTCGGGCTGACGATCACCGAAGCCCCTGGCGTGTTCGCCGGCTGGCCCGATGTCATAGCAGGGCCGATGTTAACAGACACCTTGGCCGAGACCCTACCGCTGGCAGTTGCGATTAGCACCGAAAAGGCCCGGTCCGAACTGATTATCGTCCCGGTGTTGCTGGAGGCCCGTCGCCGCGCTCACCGTCCGGTCAGCCTGTTTTCGGGCGTCGAGTTTGTGGTGGACAGTTCCCAGGGGTTGACGGGGGTGTGCGACTTTCTGCTCAGTTTGTCGGCAGAACAACTTGTCGTCGAGGCTCCGGCGGTGGCGGTCGTTGAAGCGAAGAACGACAACTTGAAGTCCGGCTTGGGGCAGTGCATCGCTGAAATGGTCGCGGCCCGGCTGTTCAACGACAAGCGGGGCCGTGCGATACCACGGGTGTACGGGGTGGTGACGACTGGCAGCTTGTGGAAATTCCTCGCGCTTGAGGGTGACGCCGTCCTGTTGGACCCGACTGAGTATCACATCTCCGATCTGGGCCGGGTCGTCGGCGCGCTAGTCGGTATGATCGGGCCGGCTGGGGACGCCAGGAGCGTATCTTAATTTTCGGGCCGAACCCACACCGGGTTCGACAACGCCTTGGTGCTGTTCTAAGTTTTCGCACTTCCACTACTGCCCTTATTGTGTCTGGACCAGCCCATGTCCTCAGCGATTCTTGAGTCTGCTGTTGAGCCGGATGTCAGCGTCACACCGTTGCCGCGTGCGCAACCGCGTGTTAAGCCAGGCTTACGATTAGTCCCGACGGTGTGTTGCTTGTGCCAAGTCGAAGATGTCGAGCCGATCGGCGTGGGAGAGGACTTTGAGTACCGCACCAGTGCGGACACGTTTCTGGCCGTTCGTTGCCGCCGTTGTGGGCTAGTCTTTCTCGACCCTCGCCCGGCTGATGATGAAGCGGGGCGGATCTACCCGGACCATTACCACGCCTTCGGGTTTGACGCGAACGAGTTCGGGCTGGTCTACGCCATCCGTCGCCGTCTCGAAGCGAGACGGGTGTTGAACTGGTGTCACGGCCTTCCAGCGAATGCGCGAATTCTGGATGTGGGTTGTGGGGATGGCTTTCATCTTCAACTGTTGCGCGATTTCGGGCGGCGAAGTTGGACCTTGGAAGGGGCCGATACCGATCTTCGGGCCGTGGAAGCGGCACGCAAAAGCGGGTTGACGGTCCACCACGGTGCCGTGGAAGCGTTAACTCTCACCGGCGGTTACCACCTCATTCTGATGGTGATGACCGTGGAACATCTCGCGGACCCGGTGGGCGTGTTGAACGCCGTTCGCGACCTTCTCGCACCCGGTGGGCGGGTCGTCATCGTCACTGACAACGCGGCGTCACCGGACTTCGGTATCTTCGGCGGGCGACATTGGGGCGGCTATCACTTCCCGCGTCACTTCAACTTGTTCAACCGTGATACGCTCGCCAAATTGGCCCAGAAAGCGGAACTCGAAGTCGATCGGATCGTCACCGATTTCAGTCCGGTGAACTGGGTCTATTCGATTCGCAACTGGCTCGACGATTGGGGTGCCCCGCACTGGTTAGTCAACTGCTTCAGCTTGAAATCGGCTCCAGCACTGGCGGCGTTCACGCTACTCGACATCCCACTGGCGATGTCCGGCCACGGCGGGATTCTACGCGCCACGTTCCGCCGACCGCTGACTGACCCACTGACTGACACTGAGGTGACATCATGAACCAGCGCAAACCCGTCGTCATTCTGGGTGGCGGCTTGGCGGGGTTAACAGCAGCGAGCTACTTGCGCAAACATGGCGTGCCGATCCGCGTCTTTGAAGCCGGCAAGCAACTCGCTGGACTAGCCCGTAGCGAGAGTGATCCCGATGGGTTCACCTACGACTTCGGTGCCCACTTCATTACCAATCGTCTCGCTGCGGCTGTCGGAGTGTCATCGGCTTGTCGCAACATGCCGCGTTATGGTGAAACGGTTTGGCTGAATGGTCGCCACTATTCGTACCCGTTTGGCCTGATGCGGAGTGCCAAATTCGCCCTCAGCGCCGCGTCCAGCAAAGTCCGGGGGCTGTTTGCTGGCGCCCCGACATCGGCTGCCGAATGGTATCAACGCGCCTACGGCCAACGACTGGCGAATGACGTGGCCATCCCGATTACCGAAGCGTGGTCCGGTGCATCAGCGCACGAACTCGCGCCGTCCGTGGGTGATAAATTCGCCACCAGTTTACCGCGCACCCTGATGCTAAAAGCCGCCGCCCGACTGACGCACCGCACCGTCGCCGTGGGGTACAGCAGCACACTCACCGAATCCCCGCACGTGTGGCACGTCTACCCGGAAGGCGGCATCGGCACCGTGTGCGAAAAGTTAGCCGACCCGGTGCGCGACGTGATCCAAACCGAATGCCCCGTCGAAGCGATTCACGTGGACGGCGACCGCGTCGTCGGTGTCCGCGCCGGTGGCAAAGACGTTGACGCCTCTGCGGTTATCAGCACCGCGCCGGTTCACGTTCTGCCGAAATTGGTCCGTGGCACCGATCGCCTTGCGCACCTAGCACGATTCAAATACCGACCAATGGTGTTCGTGAACCTGCGCTTGAGCGGGCCGAGCGGGTTGCCCGATGTCGTGACTTGGACACCTGAAAAACGCTATCCGTTCTTCCGCCTCAGTGACATCGGCATGGGGTTACCGTGGCTCGTGCCGACTGGCAAGTCGCAAGTAACCGCAGACATCGGTTGCCAAGTCGGTGACGAAACATGGAAGGCGACCGACGAGGACTTAGGCCAACGGTGCATCACGGCACTCGATGCGATGATCCCCGGCGTCCGCAACCGTTACCTCGGCTGTCGCGTGATGCGCACCCCACTCGCATACCCCGTCTACCGCACCGAGTACGAAGCCGACCGCAAACAATTCGAGCACGGCACCGGCATCCACGGGCTAATCAGCGTGGGCCGCAACGGCGAATTCACCCATTCCTTGATGGAAGACGTCTACTGGCGCACCCGCCGCAAACTGCTGGAACTGGTCAGCGTGTAGTGCGTGCCACAGGATTTTGACATCCCCGACGAACCGGCGATGTCAGTCGCCTGGGTGCCAACCAAGCCCACGTTTGTGGTTACCACCCGACAATGACGTTGCCGGTGGAATCGCAACCAGACACCGGCCTCACCTATAGATTCAGACAAGTTGATTATCCCATGTCGGGGTTGGGTTAAACACCTATTTCGGCGGCAGAAGGGGAACGAATGCGGATGCCGAATGTGATTTGGGGCGCGGTCGCGTTCGTGATGGTCGGGGTTGCGTCCGCGATCATTTACCGCTCGGGTGAGAGCGGGCACGCCGAACCAGTCGCCGCAGCAGACGGGGCCGCTTGTTCCCTTTTCGGGATTCGTTGTCACTGTGCGCCCGGCATCCGCTAAGTTGAGTTGTTCGTTGGCAGAAGGGTTTTGACCCGGATTGGCAACTTGACACGGGTGTTTGCGCCGCGACAATGGGGTTGTTACCCGGAGGGGATCTCATGGTGCTGACTGATGTGCTGACCGACGCCCGCGCGCTTCCTCGCGCGGAGCAGTTGCGGTTAATCCAAGAACTCGCCGCCGCACTCCTGCGGGACGAGGCCCCGCTAATCGAGCCGGGGCGGGAATACCCCGTGTGGTCCCCCGACGCCGCCTTCGGGGCCGCCGATGTCCTCCTCCGGTCGCTCGGGGACCACGGGAGGCGGCCATGAGCAAGCGGCGCGAGCGGTTTCCGTTCGTGGCGCGGGACGCTGTGGCCGGTCCGGCGAGCTTGGCACCCATGCTCCCACTCCGGTTGCGGCTCGGGGGCCGCGAGGAAACCGTGTCGGGGCTTATCGACACGGGGGCGGCGGTGAACGTGCTGCCGTGGTCCGTTGGCGAGCGGTTGGGCGGGGACTGGGCCTCCGCGTCCCCCGTGACCCTGACAGGCAACCTTGCAATGGTCGAGGCCCGCGTGTTGGTCTGCGAGGCACTGGTGGGTGGGTTCAGTCTGCGGCGGCTGGCGTTCGCATGGTCACGGTCGGACGCGGTCCCGGTTCTTCTCGGGCAGGTCAACTTCTTACTTGAGTTCGATGTGTGTGTTTCGCGTTCGGGCCAGTGGTTTGATGTCGCTGAGCCGGGCGAGGCATCGTAGGCCGAACTAGGCACTGCAACAGACGGCGGGGGCATGTCGGCTTTCCCAGATGTGTAGCTCACTCGGCCGCGCTGCTGAGCTTGGTTGTTCGGCGACGGAGGTCGCTCGGGAGCACACATGGCGGTGGGGTCATAGCGCCATGAGCAAAATCACGAAGACATTGGACCGCGTCCTTCGAGGCAACGCCGATGCCAACATTCGCTTTGCCGATCTCTGCGCTTTGTTAGTGCATTTGAACTTCATAGAACGCATCCGCGGGGATCATCACATCTTCACCCGTGAGGGTGTGGCAGAAATCCTTAACCTCCAGCCCCGAGGCGGCAAGGCAAAGGCGTATCAGGTCAAGCAGGTCCGTGGTGTCCTAACGGCGCAGGGTTTGGCAGGGGCGGACGAGGTAGATGAACCGGCAACGGGTGAGACAACCGACGCGGGTCCAGATCCAGTGAATGCGGAGGAGAACGATGGCGAGTGACATCAAGTACGAAATCATCCTGTATTGGAGCCGGGAAGATGAGGCGTTCATTGCCGAGGTTCCGGAACTGCCGGGCTGCGCGGCTGACGGGGCCACCTACCAAGACGCGCTGAACCATGTCGAAGTCGTCATCAAGGAGTGGATCGAGACGGCGCAGGCATTAGGTCGCCCAATCCCATCACCACGCGGGCGCTTGTTGTACGCATGAAGTGTCGGAGACAAAAGCGAGAGATGAGGCCGAACCAGGAACTTCCCTGGGCGGTGAGCGGTAACCCGGTCACTTGATTCGCATCCTGAGCAGTCTTCGGCGCCGATAGCGTGGGCCGTCTTCGGTATTCTCGAAGCCGCTTCGCGTTCTGAATTGTCAATTCCTCCATCATCAACTCGCCGAACTCATACTGCCGACGCCGATCCGCGCCCAGGTCGCTCTTGCTATCGTCCCCGATTCGCCGGGGATACTTTAATCCGGTGTCGGTTCCCTGTTGCCCTTGGTCCCGTTTGTGGCCACAATACTACCACTGCAGACCTCACACTCATTCTGCGGTGTTCGTGATGACCGGCTTGATACGCTTCTGCGGAATTCTTCTCGTCGCCTTGGTTCTCGCCTATTTCTCGGATGCTGCCGAACCCAAGGTTCCGGCCAAGATCGACTACAACCGCGATGTGCGGCCGATTCTGTCGAACAACTGCTCCACGTGTCACGGGCCTGGCGCGATCCCTGACATCGTGGACTTCAGGGGTGTGGTGTGCTTCGGGATGTCAGGCGACGGGGCACCGTTCTGCTTCGATTCCCGCGAGAGGGGGACGGAGCCGCGCGTGATCTGGTGGGACGATGTCTACTGGCGGGTCGTCGCGCCGGACTTCGCCAGCTTCTTGCCCCTGTTCGACCTCCAAGACGGTTCGCCGTGAACTTCATTCGTGCTGTGAGGCAATGCTGCTCATGTCTAAAAAATCAGTTACGACGGTGCCGAGTCAATCCGCTTCAGGGACCGCCGATCGTCGGGCGATCTGGTTCTTGCTGGGATTGGTCATCTCGGTCGTTTCACTTTATCTCGCATTCCGTGTGCAAGAGGTGCGGGCCAATCCGTTTGCATCACGCAGTTGGTGGAGTTGGTTCGCCCAACCCTCGGAGGTGAACGCCGAAGCCCGGCTACCCCAATTCAGTGGCGACCTCCACGGCCTCTCGGTCAGCCCGGACGGCCGGACGATCTGGTTGGTCGGGGCACATCGCACCGTCTGTTACAGCCGTGACTCCGGGCGAAGTTGGCAAGTCAAGTTGCCGGTGTTCGATGGAGAAGGAACACCGGAGCCGCCGAAAGACCCTGTCAAAAAAGAGTCACCGAAAGCGGGAGCGATGGCGGCCCCGTTCAACCCGCATGTCTTCATGCAACCGTCACCCGTGAAGCCCAAGAACGAGAAGCCAGACTTGTCACCGAAAACGGTCAACACCGGACCGCCAGTCGGCTCGGCGCTGACCGCCGTCAGTTTCACGCCGGATGGTCAAGAGGGTTGGATCGTCGGTACGCACGGCGTGATGTTCCACAGTACCGATCGCGGTGAAAACTGGACGCCGATTCGGTTAGTCGCCAAAGGCGCTAACGACGCCACGCTACATGATCCGAATAACTACAATCTCATCGCGGTGCGAGCCATGCCGGATCACCGGGTGGCCACGGCGGACAACAGGGGGTGCCTGTTCGAGTATTCGCACAATAACCAGCAATGGGTTTGGACCAACCGACGCAATGCCCCTTCTGCTGGCGCCTGGTTTGCCCCGAACGGTTTCCCGTGGTTGGCAGGATGGACCGATGCCGGCGGGATTCACAAGTACGAGGGTGAGGATCGGAATCGCATTGTGGTCGCCAAGGCCGATGTGAAACTCTGGGGTATCACTGGTACGGACGAGGGAACGATCTGGGCCGTTGGTGAGAACGGGAAAATCGTCAAGATTAAACCTTCCGCCGATAGCGCCCACCCCGCTGACACAGAGTCTCCGATAAGTGGGATCACGACAACGCTCCGGTGTGTTGCTTTCGCCGACACGCAACGAGGGATCATCGGTGGCGACGCCAATGTTGTGCGGTACACGACCGATGGTGGGGCGACCTGGCGGGCCGCATCCATCGACAAAAATGGCCGTAACCCGTCGATCCTCGCCGTCGCCGTGACAGGGGCTGATGGGTGGGCCGTCGGCACGCAGGGGCTGTTACTTCGCACGGCGGACGCGGGCCAGACTTGGCATCGGTTTACCCGCTCGCAATCGTCGGTTGGGCACCGTATTTTCGTCCCCGCACCGTGGTTGCTTCTGGCACTGGCGGTCGCGCTGTTCGGGTTCTTGCAATCGACGAAAGCCGTCGAGTATCAACGCGACGCCATCGACGATTCCCTGACGC
>JAYVXO010000106.1:0-5902 GCA_043785105.1 Fimbriiglobus sp. | reverse complement strand
CGTGGCGATGCATCCGTGCGCTCCGGTCTGAGTTTGCCAGCCTTACCCCAGCCGTTTACCAAGCCGCCCAGATTCCAACAACATCAATCAACACGGCCGCCGCAAGCCGAGATCGAAAGACTTTGCGCAGTCGGAAAACTCCCACGCATTTATAACAAACACCGCAATCGTATCAGTGTGACGCACGTGCGGAATGGGGTCTAGATTTGCGCGTGGCGCGAATCGTTTCCGTCTTGGGTGATTCGTCGTCCGCAGGGTCGATCGTCGAAATTCAAAACGTTTTTGCAAAGATGCGACGGCAGGGAAGGGGCGGACGGCACGGTTCGACGGGCTACCGCTTCTAATGCGAGCGAAACAGCTAAAACTACCACGGTTGTTATGATGATTATCATAAAGACGCAGCCGCAGCCGGATTTCGCCTTCGCCGGTTTGCGGGTCGCGTGAATGATCGTCGGGTAGTCGGCGCCGATTTCCATGTCCAGGCGGATGCCGAAGTGACCGGACGATTTGCTATTCTCCCAGCCGCCGACGATCAACGCCAGGCACGTGACGGGTGCCTCGACGTTCATCGAAGCGAGCCACTTGCGGAACGGCTTCGCGTCTTGCCGGGGCAGGTAGCCGACCGTCCCGCCTTGGACATCAACCCGCACCGCGTTGCGGTCGTGACGGTTTGAATTCTCGTACACCAGTACCGCTTGAACCGTGTGTTCCGCGCCACTGCGGCCACGTCCCCCGACCACACTTTCTAAATGACTTTGGTAGTGAGATTCGCCAGCGACTTCTTGCGCGAAGTCGTTCAGCCC
Organism: Fimbriiglobus sp.; assembly: GCA_043785105.1. Lineage (GTDB taxonomy): Bacteria > Planctomycetota > Planctomycetia > Gemmatales > Gemmataceae > Fimbriiglobus. The sequence continues at coordinate 5,099 of JAYVXO010000106.1, read as the reverse complement.
GCTGATGTGAAACATGAAACGCCCCATCGGAATGAACGATGGGGGATTTAGTTGAGAAACAATCCACCCGGTCGGCTCCCTGAAGAGGAACCGACCGGGTGGCGCCGCGTGATGTAGAAACTTCATCACCGACGGGTTGAGCCGACCGCGCCGAAGCGTTATCGGCATTCGGGCTGGCGGGATTTGAACCCACGACCTCTTGACCCCCAGTCAAGCGCGCTAGCCAAGCTGCGCTACAGCCCGTTTCGACAACTTCTTTGTACACACGGTAACGGCATCTGACAATTGCACTTCTTCGCGGAGTATGACGGCGGGGAGGTCCGGAAATTCGTGGTCCAGTCCGACAGGGTCTTGCTTCGGGGCTTTCACACTGCTAACTTCTGACTGCAAGTCCCATCAAATGACGAAAATCTATGCACTTGCACTAACGTTTGCGGTGGGCTGTTGTTAGTTACTTTAGGACCGAAATACTGTCTCTTCGGGTGGCTTCATGACCCAGAATCGTTGGCGTTCGTTCGCCGTTTTGTCCAGTTCCTTCCTGCTCGGCGTGATTTTAGTCACTTCGGTCGCGGGGCAAACGACCGCGAATTTGAAGGACTATCGGCTTGAACCCAAACAACCGGCTGGTGAACTGCTCACTAAAATGATCGACTTGCGAACCGGCAGAGTGCGGGTCAAAGGGCCGGATTACGAAGCCAATAAGCAGATCATTCAGCAGTACGCGCAATTTCTGATTTTCCGAGCGACGTTTGAATCTTACTACAACCTCCCCGAGACTGGGGAACTCAAACCGCGGACCAGTGAGCAAAACTTCGACAACGTCATCAGCGATCTGAACAGTCAAATATTGGTGCCGACGCCTGAAGGTGATCTCAAAAAACTCACCGTGATTCAGTCCGAGTACATCGACGAGTTAGCGGAACAAATTGAGAAAGCCGTGGCTGCTGTTTATGCCAAAAATCCGCCAGCCATTATCCGCGTGAACACGGCCCGGTTGTTCGCATTGGCTGCAAAATCCGGCGCGCCGGCCCACGCCAAGACCATCATTGCGATGCTGAACAACACCTACTTCAAAGTGGCGGGTAAACCGACGGAGACGCCGCCGGAAGTCCTTTACTATGCACTCAAAGCCGCCGAAAACTTACTGGCCTCACACGACCCCAAGGCGCTTTTTAGCCCTCAGGCTAGCCGGCACAGTCTCATTCCTGCCGACTTGACGGCGTTGGTGAAAATCCTCGAAGAGATGGTTGTGAAAGGGCCGAACGTCTCGGATAAAGTGGCACCGATTTTAACGGACCCTTCGGGGATGCCGATTGCTTTGCCGCCGACGCAACCGCCGGAAGGGACCGTCGCCCCGCCGGAAGGGGCTGCACCCAAGCCCGACACCACTGCGGCACCGAAAGAAGCGACGGCTGAGCAGTTAGCGGTGACGCACTATTTTCGACGACAAGCCATCCGTGCTCTGGCAAAAGTCCGGTTTGACACCTTAAAGGATGCACCAGAAGTCCGACCGGCTTACACGTTGGCCAAAGTGGCGATCTCGGATCCCACGTTAAGTTTGAAAGCATCCCCCGCTGATGTGGCGGAAGCGGTGATCGGGCTTTGTGGGATGACCCCAACAAACCGTGACATCCAAATCGACGGTTGGGCCTTCGCCATCGCCATTGGTGTGAACAACTTTGTTCAGCCTCGTCTGACGAATAACGCGGACAAAAGTTTGCCGTGGAAGGTCACCGCAGCACGATTGAATCTGGCAATGTCGAATCTGAAGGTGCTAATCCCGAACAACACGCGGTTAAATCCATTTCGGAAACAACTCGGTGACCTCATCGAATTGACCAAAGCCGATATTTTGGCACCACTCGAAAAAGATGTCTTGGCTGGTGTCAACGTCCCGACCGTGGAACGATTGGGGCAATGGATCGCCGCGAACCCTCCCAAGGATCCGACTCGAAGTTTGTATACCGATTCGCCGAATTACAAACTCAACGCCGGACAACCTCGTCAATAAGTTGCGTCTGTTGTTGATTTGTGGCGTGTGATGAGTGACAATCACAACTCCTGTTGTCGCCGTATTGCATCATTTATGTGAGGAACCCGAATCATGTACCGTTGGACTTTTGCGGCGACGGGATTGCTCCTCGTCCTCGTTTCGACAGCACAATCTCAACAAGTGGCCCCAACGCCGGGGTATGTGATTGTCCGCATTAACCTGGCAGCCGTCGGCGCGGGCGGTCAAGCGCCGGGCGGCATGGGTGCGGGAATGCTAGGCGGGGCGGGTGGCCCCGGCGGATTCCCTGGCGCACCAGGCGGTGGTGGGCGCGGCGGGTCTCCGGGTGCAGGTGGCGGACCGCCTCCGGGTGGCGGGGGGTTCGGTGGCCCTCCTGGCGGGTTCGGCGGGTTTGGTGGCCAAGTCGCTCCGACACCGGAAGATCCCTCTCGCTCGATCGTTGTGGTTGTGCCGTACAAGACGGTTCAAGATCGTCCCGTCTACGTTAAATTTGGGGCCTCCCAGATCAACCCGCCGTTCAAGGCTGTGAAGACGGCGTTCGGCACGACCTTGATTTACGACGACCGCAACTTCATCAAGAGTTACTGGCTGCAACGGGGTTTCTCCCTTGAAAAGTTGGTCAACTCGCACCACACAGACTGGCAAAAAACCAAACCCGCACAACGCGGTTATGACCTGGTTGCCGAAGCCCTTTCCTACGGACTCGTCGATCAGGCGATGACCTACGCAGCGGAAATGGCCAAGAGCATTGAGTCGCGGAAAGATCAATCGACCCCTGTTACGGTGGCGAATTTCGTCACCGCCTATAACCAACTCGCGACAAAATTAAACGAGCCGCTGCCGGAAAACCCGGACGCCCTCAAATGGCAACAAACGCTCGGCGCGGTCGGTGTCGAACAATCCACCCACTACGCCTTGGTCAACTGGGGCGATCAAGTGGTCGCACGCGACGGGTTGGACCGGAGGCTGAAGCTCCTCGAATCGAACTTCAAAGCGTTCTACCTGTGGAATGCCTTGGGTGGCCGTGCCCCCAAACTCCCCAATCAAAAACTGGTCGTGATTCTCGCCGACAAATCGACCGAGATGATGAAGTTGCGCGACGCACTTGATGGCAACCCGATCGTGTCGCAGTCGGATGGTTTTTACTCCCCGGCGCACAACATTGTGGTGATGTCCCCCGAGCGTCTCGACGAAGCCGGGCAGTCGTTCACGAAGTTTGCAACTGGCCGACTGAGTGTCGGTTGGAACCGTGACGAACTGTTGAAAGGCAACGCCCCCGCACTGAAAGCCGGAGAAAACGTCGGTGATGTCACGCAGATGATGACCATTGCCATGATCGACAAGTTCGTGGAAGAAGAAGCCAACTTCGCAACGGTCAGCCGTGAAGGCACCCGGCAACTCTATGCCGCCAGTGAGATTCTTGCACAACACGTTGTCATGCCAGAATGGGTTGAGAACGGCGTTTCCAACTTGCTGCAAAAACCAAAAGGCCCTGTCTATACTCAAGAAGGCAATAAGCAGACCATGACAGTCGGGGTTGCGGCTGGTTACGGATCACCGAACTTTGTTTTGATCCGGCAATTCCGCAACCTACTGGTCAAGAAAGAAATCAACCCCAACGCTGAAGACTTGTTGATGAACACTCTCATGGATCGCTACTTCCAGGCAGTCCGAGATGGGAAAGAAATTGATCCGAAGCCGACGACCGGCAACGACGGCGTGGCACTGGGCGGCCCTGGCGGCGGTGGCCCCGGTGGGCAAGGTGGTTTTCCCGGCGGGCAAGGTGGTTTCCCTGGTGCTCCTCCGGGCAGCGGCGGTGGCGGTCGAGGAGGACGGGGTGGTGCAGGCGGAATCGGTGGCGGTGGGCCAGGTGGGATCGGCGGACCGGGCGGCGGATTTGGCCCTGGTTCGGGTGATGGCGGTCCAGGCGGCTTCGGCGGCGGTGCCGGTGGGGGCTTCGGCGGCAATCTTGAGTCCGTGGATGCCAACGCCCAAGCCCGCATTCTGAAAGCAAAGTTAGACACCAAAGCCCAGGTTACGGCGTGGGCGTTGACGTTCTACCTGTCGAAAAAGAAGATGCCCGCGTTGCAAAAGTTTTACGCCGAACTCAACAAGATGCCGCGGGATATGCGACTCGATCAGGACGTTGTGTTATTGCACTTCTGCCGCGCAATGGGCATGATGGAGACCAACAACCCGAATCAAATTGACAAGGTGGCATTTAAGACGTTCGCACAAGACTGGGTGGAGTTCTTGAAAGCGTACCCAATGTACGGCATCATCGACATTGCCGTGGATGCCGCGAGTGACCCGAACAATGGCGGGCTTCCACCGGGTGGCGGCTTCCCTGGCGGCGGCTTCCCTGGCGGTGGTGGCAGCCCGGACGGCGGCAGCTAACACAAAAACAGCAGTTGCAACTACAAAGGCACCGCTCGATCGGATCGAGCGGTGCCTTTGTTTGTATTTCACCTCAAGCGCTACTTTAATTTCCAAATCGATCAGTTTGTCGTGATCTTTGCCTACCGCCGTGATAGACTACTACTGCCTTTTATAGGCACAGTTACCTCTCATCTATCTTCTGGAGTTTTCAAATGTCGCCCTCAAAGAATCGGCGTGCGTTCACGCTCATCGAATTGTTGGTGGTCATCGCCATTATTGCGATTTTGATTGGCTTGCTGTTACCAGCCGTGCAAAAAGTCCGCGAAGCGGCAGCGCGAGCGAAATGCCAGAACAACTTGAAGCAACTCGGCCTAGCAGCTCACAACTTTGAGTCCTCCTACCAAGCACTTCCTCCTGGCGAATGGACTCGTTCAACAGATGGCGGTTTTAGCCGACCATCATTAGTGTCCGTGATACTAGCTTACGTTGAGCAAGCCAACAAATTTAACCAGTTTAATTTTGCGTTCGATGTCCACAGTAACAGTGTGAACTATCCGGCTCAAAACCAAGATGTGCCCATTTTCTTGTGCCCTTCGGATTCTTCCAGTGCTCAGAGACCATACGGCAAAGGATCGTGTTCTATAGTATTGAATCCCAACACTTTAGGAGCAATTCATGTCGGCATCGAAACATCAGCGGCGGGCATATC
>JAYVXO010000105.1:0-43874 GCA_043785105.1 Fimbriiglobus sp. | reverse complement strand
CTTTCTGGGGATGGTCTTGCTAGCCGCAACAATGATCTGGCTCAAATGAGATTTTCAGGCCGCCGTCGTTGACCCGCCTTCAATCAACACGGCCTAGCTATCTCTGCGTCTCTGCGTGAGATATTTCATTTCCCCAGTAGTTCCCGCCCGAGTTCGTTGGCCCGTTGCAACGCTTCGGGCAATTTTGCTGCGTCTTTGCCACCGGCTTGGGCGATGTCTGGCTTGCCGCCGCCGCTCCCGTTGACAATCGTGGCAAGTTGCTTGACGATGTCGCCTGCCTTCATCTTCTTCACGGTCAAATCGTTGGTTAATGCCACGACCAACGTGACTTTCCCATCATCTTCCACCCAGCCGAACACGATGAACGCCGATTTCGCTTTCTGCCGCAGTCGGTCAATCTGGGTGCGAACCGCGTCAAAGCCCGCCGCTGTGAGTTGACCCACGATGAGCTTGGTTCCGTTGACATCGGATGCCGTGTCCAAGATTTTGTCCACGACGTTCGTCAAGTCGGCGGCGAGACCTTTCTTGATTTGTTGCTGCAGTTTCTTGACCTCGTCTTGCAACGCCTCGACGCGGTTGGGCAGTTCTTCGGGCTTGCACTGAAACTTCGCGGTCAGGTCATCGACGACTGTGGCAAGTTGCTGAATCGTCTGCTGGGCGACGCGCCCGGTCACGGCAGTGATGCGGCGGATGCCCTTGGCAACGCCTTCTTGTGCAGTGATTTTGAAGTAGCCAATCGCCCCCGTTCGTGGCATGTGCGTGCCGCCACAGAACTCGATCGAATCATCGTGGGTGGCTTCGCTTGGTGTTTCGGCGCCGATCATCACGACGCGGACCGGGTCCGGGTACTTCTCGCCGAACATCGCCCGTACGCCCGTCACTGTCTTCGCTACTTCCAGTGGCAATGTGACGGCCGTCACAGGTAAATCCCGGTTGATGAGCCGGTTGACTTTCTCTTCGATGGTGCGGATTTCGTCCGGTGACAACGGCTTGTCGTGGCTGAAGTCGAACCGGGTTTTGTCCTCGTCCACCAGCGAACCCTTTTGCTCCACATGACTGCCAAGCACTTGTCGCAGTTCGAGGTTCAGCAAGTGTGTGACAGTGTGGTTCCGCATGATGTCGATGCGGCGAAAGGTCGATTGCATCAACTGAACCGTGTCACCGACCGCGATTTCCCCGGCAAGCATCACACCAGCATGAAGTACACAATCGCCAAGCCGCACGGTGCTATCGACACGAAACTCGATCCCCGGCGTATCGACATTATCAATCACGCCGTTGTCGCCGACCTGCCCGCCTTGCTCGGCGTAAAAGTTGGTCCGGTCCAATAGCAGTGCCACAGCATCGCCCGGTGTCAACGAACCGCTACGAATCACGGCGTTGTCCTTCACCCACCCCAGTACCGTCGCGGTGATGACCTCGGTGCCGTACTTTGGGGAATCGTCCGTTGAAGGGAGTTCGCCTTGAATCGCGGTGATGACGATCGCCTTGCCGCCGCCCTCGCTGATTTTGATGAACTGTTCCCATCGCTGCTCATAGTTCTCCATGTCCACGGTCAGTTTGGCTTCGGACGCCATCTGTCGCGTGATGCCGATGTCGAGACCATAAGTGGTATGCAAATGGAACGCATCTTCGCCACTGATGCTGCCGTTGTTCGAGCGTGCCCTATCAGCGGCTTCGGCGAACAATTTGATGCCCTTATCCAAGGTCCGCAGAAAGCTCTGCTCCTCGTCGTAAATCGCACTGCGGACGCGCTCGGGGTTGCGTTTCAACTCCGGGAAAGCATCGCTGAAGTTTGCGACAACGGTGCTGACGAGGTTGTGCAAAAACGGCTTGTTCATCCCCAACACTTGCCAGCCGTAGCGGGACGCCCGCCGCAAAATGCTGCGCAGAACGGCATTTCGGCCTTTGTTGCCGGGTAACGCACCGTCGTTGATGGCGAACGTCAGCGTGCGGATGTGGTCGGCAATCACGCGGTACGCGGTGTCCGTGAGGTCGTGCAAATCCCCTCCGTAAGGGCGAGCTTTGGTCGCGTCTTGGATCGCCACAAAGAGCGGCGTGAAGATGTCGGTGTCGTAGTTGCTCGACTTGCCTTGGATCACTTTCGTGATGCGTTCAAAGCCCATCCCGGTATCGACGTGCTTGGCCGGGAGCGGGGTCAGCGATTGGTCTTCGTTGCGGTTAAATTGAATGAAGACGAGGTTCCAGATTTCGATGACCTTGTCCGTCCCGCCGTTGACGAGCGGGCCGCCGGATTTGTCCGGCGTGTGGTCGTAATGAATCTCCGTACACGGCCCGCACGGCCCGGTCGCACCCATCTCCCAAAAGTTATCTTTCTTGTTGCCCAAGTGAATGTGGCCGTCGAGAACGCCGACTGATTTCCACAGGTCCGCCGCTTCGTCGTCGCGCGGAATCTTTTGTTCTTCGTCACCTTCAAAAACGGTGACGTGAAGCCGGGTGATGTCCAGCTTCCACACGATGGTCAGCAGTTCCCAGGCCCACGCGATCGCTTCGCGTTTGAAGTAATCGCCGAAGCTCCAGTTGCCGAGCATCTCAAAAAACGTGTGGTGGTAAGTGTCCTTGCCGACATCGTCGAGGTCGTTGTGTTTGCCACCCGCCCGGATGCACTTTTGCGTGTTGGCGACGCGGGTGAAGGCCGGTTTTTCGGTGCCGAGGAAGTAGGGCTTGAACTGGTTCATCCCGGCGTTGGCGAACAGCAACGTGGGGTCATCGTGGGGTACCACTGGCGAAGAGGCGATGTTCTTGTGCCCGTATTTTTGGCAAAAGAAGTCCACGAACTGCTTACGAATCTCAGAAGACGACACCATAACAACCTCGCGCGACACGAAATCCAGAGGCCGGACACCCAGCCTGCGTTGCTGAACAAGACACGAATTCTACGAGAAAGTTCAAGTGGTTCCGACAGGGCAAGCGGGTGGGATTCTCGGCATGACACGGTAGTATGGATTCATGAAGTCTCTCGAAACCAAAGATCACTCACACCGTCGTCAAACCTTGATCCGGGGTTGCCTGCTGGGCATCCTCGGGTTGGGGTTCGCCGTGGTGTTGTGGGTGGTCATGTTGATTCCGCCCTCGCAGCACAGTTTTTACCCGAAGTGTATGCTGCATTCGACGACGGGATTGCATTGCCCTGGTTGCGGGATGACGCGAAGTTTGCACAGCTTCTTGAACGGCGATTTTGAACAAGCCATCGCGTACAACTTGTTGGCCCCGATCGTCCTTCCAATCCTGGGCATCGCCTTGTTTCGGTCGCTGTGGTCGTGGGTGTGGGATTCACCGATTCCCAAGTCCGTACCGACCGCCCGATGGCGTGGTTACATCCCGTGGGTATTGGGCACCATTGTCATGCTCTACTTAGTTCTCCGCAACATCCCGGCTTATCCCTTTAACCTGTTGGCCCCGCACGAACTGAACCGTTAGCATTCCGCACTTCGTTGAAGACTTCCCGCAGTGGCACACCTTGTTCGCGGGCGATTCGGACGCAGTCGTCGTACTCCGGCGTGACCACGCTGAAGCCATCCGCACGCCAGCCCTTCTTGGCAAGCACGTCGCCCCATTTCGTTGCGATGGTGACGGCTTCGCGTTGTAACTTCGACCGTTGTGCCGTGGTGCGCCGGATGCCGAAGGTCGCGGTTTCGCGGAAGAGTATCGTTTCACAAGCGGCCACTTTCGTGGCGTCACAGATGACGCTCAGCAAGACGCCGGGCCGCTGTTTCTTCATCTGAATCGGGACGCAAAACACATCGAGTGCACCCGCCAGGAAGAGTTCGTCGATCGTATAACCGATGACCTCGGCGGGGACATCATCGAGGTTGGTTTCCAGGATCGTGACCACGTCGATTTCGGTTGAAACGTCAGCCGTTGTGCCGATGAACAGCCGCAAGATGTTCGGCTGCTCGATGAAGTCTTTGGTGCCGCACCCGACGCCGATTCGCTCAATGGTCATCACTGGGGTATCGGTGAATTCAGTCACAACACTGGTTAAAATCGCGGCGCCGGTTGGTGTGGTTAGCTCGCCTTTGACGACCGACTTTGCCAGCGGAACGCCTCTCAAAAGTTCGACCGTACCGGGTGCCGGAACCGGCATGATGCCGTGGGCACATTTCACCGTTCCGCTTCCCGTCGGCACCGACGAACTGGTGAACTTTTCCACGCCCAACCAATCCAGCCCGACTGCCGAACCGATGATGTCCGCGATGCTATCCAAGGCACCGACTTCGTGAAAATGCACCCGTTCGAGCGGCATTCCGTGGGCCACTGACTCCGCAACAGCGACCTTCGTAAATATCGTGCGGGCTAGCTTCCGCTGGCTTTCCGTCAGGTTGCCGCGTGCGATAATTGCCTCAATGTCGGGCAAGAAGCGGTAGTCTTCGGTGTCCTTGGCGATGACGTTCACCTTCGTTGCTGCCAGTCCGCACCGCTTGACCTTCTCGATTTCCAACTCAATCGGTAACCCGAGAGAATCAAGGGCGGCCCGAATGACAGCGTCCGGCACTCCACCGTCAATGAGCGCGCCGAGAACCATATCCCCGCTAATTCCGCTGAAACAATCAAAGTGTGCAACTCGCAACGGTTCCCCTCCTGAAGTTACTCAAATTCTACAAGACTCCGCCGACAAGCCTAGCGACGGGGTTCCGGGGTTTGGGCTATGTTGAAGGGTAGCAGTAATCGGCGCGTAATCTTTCGGAGCAATTTTTTATGGTGGATTCGACGTTCGTCCTCGATCGTCTCGCGGCGATGGTCCAACCGGGCGGCGGCTGGGGCTACCAAGTCGGGCAGCCTGCTCACCTCGAACCGACCTGCTTGGCGCTGTTAGCACTGGCCGCCGATCCGGTCCGGTATGCGTCCCACATTGAAACCGCGCTGCGAGTCCTCGAATCCCACGCCCAACCGGACGGCAGTTATCGCCTGTCACGCGGTCGGCCCCAAGCCGCTTGGCCGACGGCACTGGTGTTGTTTGCCAAAGCCGGTTTGAAGCAAGATGCCACGAAGTTGAAGCCGATTGCAGACCGCTTGTTGAGCCTCGAAGGGCGTGTGGTGAAGGCTGATCCCGAAGTGGCGGACATGCTGGACATTGATTTGCAATTGCTGGGGTGGCCGTGGGCCGAGGAAACGTTCTCGTGGGTCGAGCCGACGGCATGGGCGTGCATCGCGTTGCGGGCGGCAGGGCAGGGCGACCACCCGCGTGTGGGCGAAGGCTTGCGGCTCATTCTCGATCGCGCCTTCGACACCGGCGGGGTGAATTACGGCAACCGCTTCGTGCTAGGTAAAGCGACCGAACCGATCCCTGGGCCGACGGCGGTGATGTTGCTCGCTTTACAAGATGTGACCAACGAGCCGCGAATGGATGCCGCGAAGGGTTACCTTCGCGTTCACGGCGAACAGACGACCGACCTCGAACACCTAGCATGGATTAAGCTGGCACTGTCGTGTTACGCGGACGATGAGACGACTCGCAACACTCTCGTGAAGTTGGATGCACGGCTAAAAGAATCTATCACCATCGAAGTCGATGTCAGCAACGGCTTGGGCGGTGGCCCGCTCCGGTTGGCACTTGCGGCATTAGCCCTGAACACCGTGACCCGACACCCGTTCCGATTGACGGATCGCCCGATCGTCGCGGGCAGCGCTGTGATTGGTTCGACCCGCCATGCCTCGGATGCGGTGACCGTCGAAGCCGGGCCGACGCCATCGTTGGGCGAGTGGGTGAAGTCGAAGTTTCGCGGCTTCATGGTCAACGGCCTCGGCAAACTGAAAGCGATGCCGGCCACGTCTGCCGTGCATATCGCTCGGGCCAACGATTACGACGAACCGTTGACGGAGATTCTCGCCAAGCAGTTCACACACTTTCGGGAACACGTCCCGATTGCTGGCAAGCGAATCGTGCTGAAGCCGAACCTCGTGGAGTACCACAAAAACAAGGTGATTAACACCGATCCCCGGTTCGTCGATGCGGTGATTCAACTGTTCAAGAACGAAGGGGCCGCCGAAATTATCGTGGCGGAAGGGCCGGGGCACTGGCGCAACGTGCAGTTCTTGGTCAACGAAAGCGGGCTAGGGGATGTGCTGCGGAAGCACGATGTGCGATTCGTGGACATCAACCACGACGAGCCGATGAAGATGCTCAACCTCGGTCGCACGACCGGACTGGAGTATCTGTACTTGTCGAAAACCGTGCTGTCTGCGGATGTGTTCGTCTCGTTGCCGAAGTTGAAGACCCACCACTGGGCCGGCGCGACGTTGTCGCTGAAAAACCTGTTCGGCACACTCCCCGGCATTTGCTACGGGTGGCCGAAGAACGAACTGCACTGGCGGGGCATTCCGAACAGCATTGTCGATATTGCCTGCACGCACACTCCGCACCTCGCCATCGTCGATGGCATCGTCGGCATGGAAGGGGACGGCCCGCTCAACGGGGTGGCCAAACACGTCGGGGCACTTGTGATGGGCATTGATTTGGTTGCGGTGGATGCGACGTGTTGCCGCCTGATGAAGCTGCCGACCGAACGGATTCCGACCCTGGTGTTAGCGGCGCAGAAGCGATTGGGTCACATTCGTGAAGAGTTGATTCCGCAGATTGGTGAACCGATTGAGGCACTTGCCACGCAATTTGAACTGCCACCGAAGATTGAGCTACAGCTCATGCCGGTCCCCGTGAAAGTGTAACTGACCCGAGGATAGCGACGCAACGTCGCTGTACCGCGAGCGGTTCAAACTGAGTTCCGACGAGCCGTGGGGGTGAACCCCACGGCTCGTTGAGGCCGGAACTCAATCCGACCCGTGAGCGGTATATCCTCGGGTCAGTCTGAGTAACACCGCCGTGATTTATCCTGGGGCCACCTGTTGAGTCTTCGCTGGTGTTGATCCGGGTGTCTTGAACAATTTCCAGCAGACCAGACCGAGCGCCAACGTTATGGATGCGGTAATTAGAATTACGAACAGGATCATTTTCGAGTTGGCATTGGAGCGATGACCTTGCGTCGCGCCCGATTGAAACGGGTTTTCGGGCCGCCGATACTCGTGATGAGGATCAGCGGGCGTTGAATCGTAGGCCGAGACATTGTTCGTGTTGACATCGGCTTGTGTGCCCGGCGCGAACGGGTTGGGCGGAAACGGAATGTCGGACCGCTTTGGTGTCAAGGATCGTGACGACGGCGGGCTAGAGTACGCGGCGCGCTCCGGTTCACGTGGGTATGCCGGTGCCAACTTTGTCAGCCCCGAAGGCGGTCGGAACGGACTGTTTTGCGATTGGCTGGTCGTTGATTTCGGCCCGGTGCTTGATGATCGGGATAGCAAGACGGATTTCGGAGCCGCTGCCACGACGGGTTCCAGAATGACGCCCTCGTCCTGACCGACATCACTATACGCGGCTTGCGGATTCTCTTCGGGAACGATTGCTTCCAACGCCGCGGGACTAAGCTGCGGCATTTCATCCAGTGTGGGAACCGGAATACTGGCCGGCACCCATCGCTCCAGATCGGTTGCGACTTCGTGGGGTGTTTGGTAGCGTTGGTTCGGGTCTTTCGCCATCATCTTGGCAACGATGTAGGCGATGGCTTCCGGCACTTCGGGCCGAATCTGGCGGATCGGCGTGGGTTCTTTAGTCCGATGCCACAACAGCTTTTGCGAAACCGTCCCGGACGGAAACGCCGGATGCCCCGCGAGTAGGAAATAGAAGCTGGCGCCCATCGCATAAATGTCAGCCCGGACATCGACCGCGTGACTGTTGGCGACCTGTTCGGGGGCCACGTAATCGGCAGTACCCAGCACGATTTTGTCGTCGTACTTCACGGTCAACATGTCGGTTTGGTCCTTGTAGAACCGGGCCAACCCCATGTCGAGAATTTTCGCGTTGCCCTTGCGATCAATCAGGACGTTCCCCGGCTTGATGTCCCGGTGAATGATCCCGCTGCGGAAAGCAAAATCGAGTCCGACCGCGACTTGGCGGATGTAATGGACTGCCCGGCCCACGTTCATCGGGCCGAACTTTTTCACCATGTCCAGCAAGTTGGACCCGTCAATGTATTCCATCACGATGAAGTGCAAGTTGCCGTCTTGGTCAATGTCGTGGGTCCGCACGATGTTCGGGTGCTCAAGTGACCCGGCGGCGCGGGCTTCCCGATAGAACCGACCGAGTGCGGCCGGTTGCTCCGCTTTGGCCGGTGGAAGGACTTTAATCGCCACCCGCCGTTTCATGTACATGTGTTCGCACAGAAACACTTGCCCCATGCCGCCGATACCCACTCGTTCGAGCAACTTGTACTTGCCGATGGTGAACCCACGCCACTTGCCGAGCAAAAATTGCTCCGCCTGGAAGTTGGTAATCAAGCCATCCCGAATCATCGAGTCAGCGGTTTCTCGCGGATCGGGTGGCAAACCACGACCCATTTGCCGGCGCTGGAGGTAGGTCGTTAATTTCTGATCGTCAATCATCCCGCTTTTGCGGATGAGTTGGAGCAGTTCTTCAACGGAGGATGGAACGGACATCGGGTACACCGTACAAGCCGAGGGGTTTGGCAGGGCAATGATTGATCGGGTGAAAGCTAGAACAGGCTCAGCCAACACGCAAACCGGAGGTGTTCGCTTTGCCCAAGACTTTTGAGAATGAGAGTGTCAGCGGAGAGCTAAGAATTCAACCTGAATCAAAGTCTGTTCCCTAACCGTTACAGAATCGCGCCTGATGTGAATGATACTTCACAGCGGGCGCCGGATTTGAGGAAGCAGTTGAACAATCGACAACGGTGCCAATGGATCGTGCTTCCCGAAAACATTGGTTTTTTTCTGCCAGCGCTGAAGATTCTCGCGCGACTCGCTCACGCAAAGGGTGAATCGGTTGCGGGAAATCAGTTGCGGTCGTACACTGTTCGCCACGTTCGGTTTTCTCACCCCTCCGATTGGAGACCCTCCCAATGAACCGCCGCGACTTCCTCAACACATCGACGATTGTGGCATCGACCGCCGTCGTGACCGCTTCGACCGGCCCGATGCTTCTTGGCGTGGAAGATAAAGCCGGAACCAAAGCGCCGCGTGTCGGCACGGGTGCGCACACCTACGAGTGCGTTCACGATTGGGCACGGCTACCCGGTGAATTGGAATGGCAAACGACCCACAACATTGCCGTCGATTCGGCGGGGTTGGTGTACGTCACGCACGAAGGTCACAAGGGCCGCAAAGGGACCGACACCGTGATGGTCTTCGACGACAAAGGCAAATTCGTGCGGTCGTTCGGCTCGGAATGGCACACTGGCGGGCACGGAATTGACATTCGCAAAGACGGTAGCGAGGAGTTTTTGTACCTGACGAACACGTGGGCCAAAGCCCCGAAAGTGGCGAAGGCGACGTTGAAAGGCGAAATCGTCTGGCGCAAAGAACGCCCCGAGATCAAGGAGTACGAAAACCCCAAGGCTAACTATTACCCCACGAACGTGGCGTTTTGCCCGGACGGTAGCTTCTTCGTCGGCGACGGGTACGGCTTGAACTACCTGATGAAGTACGACACGGACGGCAAGCTCGTCAAAGTCTTCGGGGGCACTGGCGAGACCGACGGCAAGTTCCGAACGGCCCACGGGAACTGGGTCGATACCCGCGATCCGGCCAACCCGGTGTTGGTGGTCTGCGACCGGGCGAATCAACGGCTCCAGTGGTTCGATTTGGACGGCAAGTTCCTCCGCGCCTCGAAGCCCCGCGAAATGGTCATGTTCCCCGCCCATATCGACATTCAGGGCGATGTCATGATGGTGGCCGATTTGCACACCCGTATCAGTCTGTTCAACAAGTCCAACATGTTGATTACCCACCTCGGGGAAGATCCCTGTTGGCGGGCCTGGGTCGTCGGGTCACTGGATGCGAAAAACAACCTCGGACCGGCGGTTCGTAGCCAACCGAAAGCCTGGGAAGCCGGAAAGTTCGTTCACCCCCACGACGCTTGCTTCGATGCCCACGGCAACATCTATGTCGCGGAGTGGGTCGATGGTGGCCGGATTTCGTTCTTGAAGAAAGTCGGGTAACCCAAATCGTCCACCACGAATCACACGAATCGGACGAATAAGACATTTTGAATGGGTTGGGATGGTGGAACTGATCCTCTCGTGATGCTTATCGCTCACTTGTGATCTGATCTTATTCGTCCGATTCGTGTGATTCGTGGTTCAATCTGTTAACGGTGGGGGGATTTGGTGTTGTTCGTCGGAATCCCGTCGCGGTTCGTTACAATAGATACGATGAGTGATGGTGTGAAGCCTCGAAGATGATCCCGCCCCGTATCGACTCTGAGAATCGTTGACATGAACTCCCCGCCTCGTCGCTGGCCTGGCTTATTAGTTTGTTGCGCAGTGGTCAGTTGCATCACATTGGTTCCGCTCGCGGGGTGCAGCCCGCCGGAAGAGGTTCGCACCTACTCGGTGAAGAAACAACCGGATGCACCCGCCCCGCCAATCGAAGCGCCCCAAGGCGCAATCAAGTCACGCATCCTGGGCGGCATCATCCCCATTGGCAACGGGGGCTTCTACTTCCTGAAGTTCACCGGGCCGGTTGAAAAGATCGACCCGCACGAAAAACAACTGTTTGCACTACTCACTTCAATCCGACTCGAAGACGTTCGCAAGCCGCCGACCTACACGGTGCCCGAAGGCTGGAAGGAAAGCGGTGGCGCACAGATGCGGTTGATGTCCTTCAACGTCGGGGTGCCGGGAACGCCGGACCCGTACATCTCGACGCCACTCGGTGGGACGTTACTGGACAACGTGAATCGGTGGCGGAAAGAAGTGGGATTAGCGGAAGTCACTGAGTCGCAATTGCCCCTAGTGGCTCCCGAAATCTTACTCGGATCGAAAACAGCTTACAAAGTCGATTTCCGTGGCCCCGGCGGCGCACCGCAACGCCCCATGCTGGGTCGCTAAGAGTAGGTCGCTAAAAGTGGGCCGTTAAGAGGAGTGATACACGATGAGTTACCAATTGATCGACACCCGCGATAGGAACGCCCCGGAAATACACGTGACCAAACCCGCTGTACGTTCAGTCAACCCGATCTTGGCCGCGTTGAAAACGGTGGCGTCGTTAAAGCTAACCGTGTCGCTGTTTGCGATGTCGATCATCCTGGTGTTTTTTGGCACCGTTGCGCAGAAGAACGCCGGAATCTGGTCCGTCGTCGATCAATACTTTTGGTCGTGGATGGTTTGGATCGACGTGCAACTGCTCGTGCAGTTCGGCCAGATCTTTTTCAGCGTCCCGAGCCATTGGGCGACCAGTCTGTCGATTCCATTCCCTGCCGGGAAGACCATCGGCGGGTTGATGTTTATCAACCTCGTCTCCGCCCACCTCGTCCAGCTTTACAACATCATCAACGTGACCGCCAAGCAAGCGAAGAAGGGGTCGGCTTTCGGCGACGTGTTGAAGGTACTCCTCAAGCGATCCGGAATTTACATTCTGCACGGCGGGATGTTGTTACTGTTTGTCGGCGAGTACATCACGCGGGAGTGGCAAGTCGAACAGAACATGGTCATCACCAAAGGCGGCTCCGCAACGTTCAGCTTTGACACCCGCAACCACGAACTCGCGTTCATCGACCGCACCAATCCCGACGAAGAAAAAGTGACGGTCATTCCATCACGGATGCTCAAAGAAGCTCTGAAGAACTCGACGCGGGTTTCCCACCCGGACATCCCGGTCGATGTGGAAGTGAAGCAATACTTCACCAACTCGAAACTCCGCGATTTGCAACAACGCCCGATTAGCAAGGGCGAAAACCCCGCGACGGTGGGGTTGGGCTTGGAGGCACTGGCGGAGAAAGTCACCGACGGCGCCGGCACGGACACCGAGTCGAAAATCGACATGCCCTCGGCTTACGTCACGCTGTACACCAAGGGAACCAACGAGCCACTCGGAACCTATCTCGTCACGTCGATTCTGCTGAACAGCAAACAGACGGTCTTAGTTGACAAGCTGCCGTATCAAATGGAATTGCGGTTCAAGCACTACTACAAGCCGTACAAAGTGGAACTGACGGACTTCACGTTTGAAGAGTACATCGGCACCCGTAAGGCGAAAAACTATACAAGCCACGTCCGGTTGACCGACCCCGAAACGGGTGAAGACCGTCAGATTGCCATCTCGATGAACAACCCGCTTCGGTATCGCGGCGAGACGTTCTTTCAGTCCGGGTTCCAACAAGAGACGACGACCACGACGTTGCAAGTCGTGGATAACCCCGGCTGGCGGATACCCTACGTATCTTGTGTCATGGTCGCGTTCGGGATGTTGCTGCACTTCAGCATCGGGCTGTTCACGTTTGCCCAGGCAACATCGGGGTATCGCAAAGAAGCCACGGCCGTGACCACCGGCATCGTTGCGCTCCTGAGTGGCCATTTGGGCGTGCTGATTAACTTGTTATTACGTTCCCCACGGGCAGTGCTACCGGAACAAGAACGCCCCTCCGTAATGGCCCGATACATCCCGTGGGTAGCCCTGGGGATGGTGGTGCTTTACATCGCTAGCATCGCGGTGCCGGGGCGTCCGGAATCGAAGTACAACTTGCAGGAATTGGGCCGACTACCTGTCGTCAAAGACGGGCGAACGCAACCCCTCGATACCGTCGCGCGTGTTCAACTCCGGATCATCACGCACCGTGAGGACTACGTGGACGACGCGGACAAAAAGCAACCCGCGATCAAGTGGTATCTCGATACGATGGCGGGAACCTCAGACGACATCGGCAACGCCGGAAAGTACAAGATCTTCCGGATCGAAAACGATCGGGTTCTTGAACTCGTGAAACTCAAGCCCCGTGAAGGTCTTCGCTATTCGTTCGACGAACTCCGACCGCAACTCGGGCCGATGGAAGAAGCCGGGAAGAAAGCCGCCGCACGGGATCCCAAGGAGCGGGATTTGTTCGATGTCAAAGTGCTGGAACTCGGGCACCACCTGGAAATGTTCATGAACATCGTGGCCGGTCGGGATGCGTTGATCTTGCCAGCCGACGGGAAACTTCCGTGGCGTAAACCCGGTGAAGCACTTGAGCAAGTGATGGGGTTTGGTCGCGTGACGATTCGGGAGCAGATGAAAAAACTCAACCTTCCGCAAGACCCCAAAGACTTCACGCCGGAGCAACAACAAGCCGCGATGGAACTGGTTGACACGTTCCGCGAAACGCTCCGCAACCTCGACCCGAGTGCGGTGATGTGGAAAGAATTGCTCAGCGTCTACAAGGAAGGAAAACCAGCGGAGTTCAACAAGCTTCTCGCCGAATTTAGCGCGAAACAAAACGCAGCAGTTCCCGAAGCCGACAGCAAGCGGGCGAGGTTTGAAAGTTACCTGAACGACACGGCGTTCTATTACCACTGCACCGCGTTGTACGTGTTGGGGTTCCTGCTGTGTGCGGCGGGCTGGGTCTGCTTGGTATTCAATCCGGGCTTGGCAGACGGGTTCCGCAAGGCCGCTTTCTGGGTTCTGCTCTTCACTTTGGGCATCCACACCTTCACGTTGTTCTCGCGGATGTACTTGATGGACCGCCCGCTGGTGTTCGTGACGAACCTGTACTCGTCGGCGGTGTTCATCGGCTGGGCGGCGGTGGCGTTGTGCTTGTTCGTGGAGCGAATCTTCCCGATGAGTGTCGGCAACGCCGTCGCGTCGGCACTCGGTTTCGGGACGAGCATTATTGCCCACAACCTCGCCGCCAGTGGCGACACGTTGGAGATGATGCAAGCCGTTCTCGACACCAATTTCTGGCTTGCTACCCATGTGACCACCGTGACGTTGGGTTACTCCGCAACCTACATCGCGGGCTTCCTCGGGTTGATTTACGTGATACTCGGGGTGGCCACGCCAGTCCTCACCAAAACCGTGATCGTTGGTCGCGGTGAACACGCCCGACCGCAAGAAGTGGGTCGCGTGATCGGGCAAATCCTGTACGGGGTGGTGTGCCTTGCGGTGTTGCTCAGCTTCGTCGGGACCGTGCTGGGTGGGATTTGGGCAGACCAGTCGTGGGGTCGCTTTTGGGGCTGGGATCCGAAGGAAAATGGCGCGGTCCTCATCGTGATCTGGAACGCCCTCATTCTGCACGCGCGCTGGGTCGGCTTGGTGAAAGATCGCGGCATCGCGGTGCTGGCACTCGTCGGCAACATGATTACCACCTGGAGTTGGTTCGGGACGAACCAACTCGGCGTCGGGCTACACGCCTATGGCTTCAGCAACGCACTGGCGTTCGGGTGCATGGTGACTTGGGTAATCCATGCCGGCTTCATCGGCATCGGGCTGATTCCGAAGGCGTACTGGATGAGTTTTGCAAAACCGACGGCGGTCGTGGCGGAACCGAGTCGTTCCACGAAGCGCGTCTAAATAGCTGGGTTATTGGTGAAATCCTGATTCGTCGGGTTTGAAGATTGGTTTTCGGCCCTGAAAGGGACGTTCTGTCAGCCCAGGGCCATGCCCTGGGAACCCTCGCACGGACGGGACATTCGGCTAGCGATCAATGGGCATAAACCGCACGGAACGGGACCGATTACCCGATCTCTGTACGGTTCCCAGGGCATGGCCCTGGGCTGACAGAACGTCCCCTTCAGGGCCGAAATCGAAAACAGTGCAACCGATCGAAGCATTTGCCACCCACTCATCTCGCAAATGCCCGTTGCCCGGAGTTGCCCCGACGACTAATCTTCCCCCACGATCTGTGGGCCTTCTCCGCAGTGATTTTTAGCCCGTCGTATTGGAGCTTCTGCCATGTCGAGTGATCGGAAAATCCGCGTGGCCATCGTCGGCCTCGGGTTCGGGTCGGAGTTCATCCCCATCTACCAGTTGCACCCCAACGCGGAGATGGTGGCGATTTGTCGCCGCAACAAGGCGGAACTGGATGCGTGCGGGGATAAGTTCGGCATCGCCAAGCGGTACACCAGTTACGACGAACTGCTCGCCGATCCCGACATTGATGCGGTCCACATCAACAGCCCGATCCCGGACCACGGCCCGCAAACAATCAAGGCGTTGAAGGCCGGCAAGCACGTCGCGTGTACAGTGCCGATGGCCACGGAGAAGGACCAAATCCGCGAGATTATCCAGCTTCAAAAGCAGTCCGGCAAAGTCTACATGATGATGGAAACGGTCGTGTACGCGCGGGAGTACCTGTTCGCAAAAGACCTCTACGAGCGCGGCGTGCTGGGGCGGATTCAGTTCTTGCGGGGTAGCCACGTGCAAGACATGGACGGCTGGCCGGACTACTGGCCGGGACTGCCGCCGATGTGGTACGCCACCCACTGCGTGAGTCCGTGCCTCGGGATTTTGAGCGTGCCCGGCAAACCTGCGCTGGCGGAAAGTGTCGTGTGCCACGGCTCCGGGCGCATCCGCGAAAGTTTGATCCCGAAGTACGGTTCACCGTTTGCAGTGCAATCGGCCACGTTCAAAATCAAAGATTCCGACGTGGTCGCCGAAGTGACCCGTAGCCTGTTTGACGCCGCCCGGCAGTACCGCGAAAGCTTTGACGTGACCGCGTCCAACGTGAGCTTTGAATGGCAACAACTCGAAGGCGAGGAACCAGTGCTACACACACGCGGCTTGCCGGAAGCACAGATTCCCCGCCGGATTCCGGTGCCCGATTACGCAGGCCGCTTGCCCGAAAGCATCCGCAAGTTTACTGGGGCGATTCACGACGCCACCCACCTCAGCTTCGTACAGGGCGGCGGGCACGGCGGTAGCCACCCGCACCTAGCACACAACTTTCTGATGGCAGTCCTCGGTCAACAACCCGCCTTCCCGGACGCCCCGACGAGTGCCAACTACACCCTCGTCGGCATCTGTGCCCACGAATCCGCCATGAAGGGCGGCGACCGCGTCCACATCCCGATGTACTAAGAATGGAACCACGAATCACGCGAATCGAACGAATAAGACTAGAATCAATAAGAACTGTGTCCCTACACATCACTCTTTGATTGAAATCTTATTCGTTCGATTCGTGTGATTCGTGGTGACTAATCCGGGTTAGTTTGCTTTCTCCAACTCGAAGTAGCCGTCGTCAGACTTGTCATCCGGGACGCCCATCTTCGTCGGGCGGCTCTTGTCGTTGGTACTCCGAATCTTCAGTTTGCTATCACTGGTGAATTCGTAGATGCCCTGTGACGTTTTGCCGTCGGCGCCTTTCATGTCCAAGATTTTCGGACTCGCTGCCGAGTCGAGTTTCACGATCTCAGCCCCAGGCACTGGAATCGGGAGATCGCCCATTGGTCCTTTCACTTTGATGCCGAGTTTCTTGCCGTCGAAACTCATTTCCAACTTGACCTGGGCGAGGGCTTCAGGAGGGGCCATTTTGCTGAGCGCCTTCATCTTGAAGAACGTCACTTTCCAGGTGCCCTGGAACTTCTTCAATTCCGCGTCGTTGACCTCAGCCGAGTCAGTCGTTGGCGCCGATGACGGTGTTGGTGTCGGCGTTTTGATGCTTGGCCCACCCCGCAAATCGGTTTCCGTTGAACGAGTCGCCGCGATCTTCGGAGCGGTTTTGTCGAGATCGGCGATGCTCTCGTTCCCAGCACGAGTCACGAGTGCTTTGAAGACTTTCGGGTCGGTGCCTTCTTTGATGAAGCGGACTGACCCGTCAGCCATCAGAGCATACGTTCCCCGCCGACCATCGGGCAATCGGTGGGTGAACGGTTGCATCGGGTTATCGGAGTCTTCCACACCAACCACCGTTGCCCCGCCGCCTGCGATCCACGGTCGCCCGGTGCCCGGCGCGGCCTGGAGCAGATAGATGGTGTTCGACAGGCCGTCCTTAATCTCTTCGGGCTTGGACCCCCAGTTGTACCCGGTAATCCCGACTTTCTTCGCCATCTCGGGATCGGCGGGATTGTATCGACCTGCATCAAGACCGAGTCCCGCCGGCGCCACGAAGTTGGTCGCACCGAGGATACGTCCTTCGGCCAGGGGATGGGTCGCTCGCCAAGAGTCTTGCGGGTAGTACGGTACCAGCAGTTCCGGAATCCATGTCTCCGCGGCGGCGAGGTTTTCCTTACTGTACCACGCCATCTTTTTGTCGTCGATTTGCGAACGCAGTCCGCTGTGACCTAGGAACGGCAACAGATCGGCGAAGAAACTGACACGCTGTTCCGGCGGGTAGGCTAAGCGATACCGGGTATCGCTGGCTTCCCGGTCGATGGTGCCACGGGGGAACATGCGCTTGCCGTCTTGTAACTTGTTCGACACCACGGCGAGCCGGTGCCATTCGATGTCCCCCGTTAACACGCTCATGCGGCCTTTCATCTGGCTCGCGGTCCGTTGGAGTTGGGGTTGGATGTAGCTGTTGAACTTGTCTTCTGGCCAGTTCAACAAAATCGCAATCACCAGAACCTTGTCGGAAAGCGTGAGTTCAACCGTCCCCTGGTTCCGCCCCGCCGGCAAGCCGTTACCCCCGGTACCGAACCCGCCCGGCCCGCCGGGGAATCCACCGGGACCACCTGGGAACCCACCGCCGTCCGTAGAACCTTCACCACCAGGGGCACCCGGCCCACCTGGGAACCCACCACCAGAACCAGGAGGGGCACCAGGGAAGCCACCAGGACTACCCCGGCCGCCACCGCCACTACCCGGAGGGGCACCAGGTCCGCCGAAACCGCCATCAGCACCGGGTCCGCCGAAACCGCCGGGTCCGTTGCCGCCCGGTTGACCGAGGCTATTTCGGACCTGCGTTTGGGTGCCCAGTAAAAGATCCACGGCTGGTGTTACAGTCTGAAGCGTCGGCATAATGGATTCGGCCACTGTTTTCTTCGCATCGTCATCGCTGACGAATTCCATCACGACGGTCCCGTCGCCTTTCTCTTTCGAGAGATGGCTCAGTGATCCACCCAGTAACTTGATCCGCGCTAACATCCCGGCTGTGGCGTTGCCGGTTACTTTGTAGATGTCGTTCAAATCTCGTGTGTTCAGGACACGTTGGTCAATAATTTCGGCGTACACAATGGCCGGAGGATTCTTTTCGTCTTCCTCCAACTGGTTCAGTGTCTTCTTAAGTGGCGGATCAATGGTCCGGTAGGTCGGGATCGAAGTGAACAACTTTCGTGCGGGTGGTCGTTGTTCCGCTCCACCTGGCCCGCCACCGGGTTGCATCATCCCCGCGCCGGGGAAACCACCGGGAGGGGCGCCAGATGATCCGGGTGGTGGTTGACCGCCAGCGCCTGGCTTCATGGGAGTGTTCTGGTAGGTATCGACCGATGAATTATTATTGCTACCGCGTGGTGGAGGCCCACCAACTGCACCGGGCGATCCGGAACCGCCACCGGGTCCACCTTCACCCATCGGATTGGCCGCAGGGGGTGCCGCTTCCGTCGTCGTGAGTTCCGATTTGAACGACGGATAGCCGTTTAATTGAAGATCGTCCAGGAAGCGTTCCATGATGAGCGTCGAGGCAATCAAAATCGTCTGCGAGTCGTAAACGCAGAGGGCGTACTTCTTCTTTGCCGCTTCATCGCGGTCTTTCTGACTTGGGCCGGGGAAGGGTATCCCGAGCATTTTCGTGATCGTTTGCGTCGTGAACGCTTGCGACAGAGAGTCGATAAACGCATTCGATTTGACTGTGAAGAACTCGCGGCCGTTTTTAACCCCGTTCGGGATCTTCTCCAATTTCATGTCTTGGATAATGCGAACTTCATCAATCGCGGATTTCGTCCGCAACAGTACAAACGGGTCGCGGTCCGGGCCAACAATGCAGTGAATGTAAACAGCAAGTTGGTCACTACCAAACGTCATGGAGTTCCGGAACAGGTCGCGGACTTTGGCGTCAAAAAATCCATTGGATAGGGGCGTTGCGTTTTGGGCGAGTCGGTCGAAGTTGACCCGGTACACCGCCGTGGTGTCGCCTGGCAACAGGTTCGTGACATCTTTCTGGCTACCGCCTGTGCCAGCGATTTTGGTATCAACCTTCGGCGGTGCCGCATCGCCCGGTGCCATCGGCGGCGAGCTACCATCACCCTCTCTTCCAGTGCCACCCGGACCAGCACCACCGGGACCGGCTGCGACTTCACCACCCATTGCTCCTGCGAGGCCTTCGCCAGGTCCGCCGGCTTTGGCAGTGTTGTTTGCGGGCGCGGTGGTTGTGTCGGCTTTAGTAGTGCCTTCGTCACCGCTACCACCAAAGATGAAGATGGCCACGACAACCAGTAGCCCGATTGCCAGAACGCCGACGCCGGCGCCAACGTAGAGCATTTTCTTGCTGCCCGACTTGGCCGGTTTGGATTTCTTCCCGGACGCAGCCTTGGTGTTCTTCTTGGGTGCATCCTCAGCGGCATCGTCACCGGGTGGTTCCGGCACCGTGAAGCGGTACTTACATTTCGGACACTCGGTTTTTTTGCCGATCATTGCCGAACTGCGGATGGGCACGCTGGCCTCGCAACTCGGGCAATCCACGTTGTAACGAACGTTAGCCATGCGCGCTCCCCGCCAATCGGGTCAATGTTCAAACAAAAGGAAATTTCGATCGAGAGGAATTCTCGGTAATCTCTTAACGCTAATCTTACTGGTCTCCGTTGGCGCGTAGCAAAGCCAAATTGGGGTCGATCACAAGAGTTCGACCAATTCCTGCCCCTACCGTCTGCCCTAAACTTGGGGAGGAGTGCGATACTGTTCTGACTGGATGTCCATCTTTCAAGTGGTACAACGGGCAAATCCCGTTGCTTGCCGTCGGTTGAATGCTAACTAAGTTAACCGGGATGTCGGGCGATCGTGGGGAAATATTTTGTTGAAGTCGTGATTTTTTCTGCTGATCAGCAGGCATCACAGTAAGCTGTCAACGCCCGGTCACCCTGCCGAAACGTGTTTCTGGCTGCCGTCCTACGGAGCGATTCGAGATGGCTTCGTTCAATCGACTCTTCGACCGCTTTCGTCCGAAAGCCTATGGACGGCGACAACCGCTGATTCTTTTGAACGGCTTGGCGGAGCAGCACGAATCCTGGTTTCGCAACCGTCGCTATTGGTCGCGGTATTTTGACGTCTACGCGCCGAACATCCTTGTTTATGACGGCGAAATCGTTCAAAGTCGAATCACAAGTAAGCAGCCGGTCACGGTCGAATTTCTGGTTGAACAGCTTCACACGTTCCTCACCCAATTTGTTCAAAACCCACCGTACCACTTCGTTTCGAGTAGTTTGGGTGGCAAAGTGGCGATCGAGTTTGCGGCAAAATACCCTCAGTTAGTGAATCGAATGGTTTTGCTCTGCCCGTCGGGGATGGGGGATAAAGAACAACTGCCGATCATGGAAGGTGTGAAAGGCGGCGGGCGGTCGATGCCGAATGTCGTGAAAAGTGTCTTTCACAACGTTCGATCCATCGACCGAGACATGGTAAAGTTCTACAGTAAGGCAATCGAAAATCGGAAGTGGAAGAAAGGACTTCTCCGGACTGTCAACGGTACCCTCGAACATACTGTCCGCACTCGCATGAAAGATGTCAAAGCTCAGACATTGCTTGTCACGGGTCAAATGGACCACATTTGCGACCCAAAAACGGCTGAAGACGCGGCAAAGGATTTGCCCAACGGACACTTCCTGTCGATCCCGAGTTGTGGGCACGCACCGCAGATTGAACGGCACTGGCTCATCAATCGCCTTGTGGCTCACTTCCTAACCGCGTCCCGCCCGACGGCCCACCCCCGTTGGACCCAACTGCTTCTAGCCAAACCCAGCCGAGTTGCGAAATGAGTCCAGTGAATCCGCCGTACAAGCCACACGACCCCGCCAATTCCACGTCACCGGATTGGTGGTTGATGTGCCAAAAGTTCGTCAAACACGGCACCGCGATTGCCTCGTTCGCCCCAAGCTCGCGCTTCTTGGCTCGGATGATTACCAAGGGAATCGACTACGACCGGGCCAAGTGCATCGTTGAACTCGGTGCCGGTACGGGGCCGATCACTAAAGAACTGGTGAAGCGGGTGAAACCGCACACCAAACTCATTGTCGTCGAACTCGACCCCGATTTTTGTCAGCGTCTGCGGGTGCGCTTTCCCGGCACTGACATCGTCGAAGGGGATGCGGCCCAGATTGATAAACTCCTCGCTGATCGGGGGATCACGGAAGTCGATCACATCGTGTCCGGGTTGCCACTTCCATCCTTTCCGGCCAAACTCCGTGACGCCATTCTGGCAAGTTCTGCCCGCGCGCTCGGCGCGAACGGCACCTTCCGCCAACTGACCAACATGCCGTGGGTTTACTGGCGGTTGTATCGCGGTTACTTTACAGACGTGCGATTCAATCTTGTCCCGCTGAACCTGCCGCCAGCGGGTGTCTACGTGTGCCGGGGCTATCGAACGAATGCGGGGGCTGAGTGATTGGGTTGGACCCCACGGAGGTATTATGTCTCTTGCTTCCTCAACGAAACCGCTAATCGACTACCCCGATTACGACGGGGAACCAATGTCCGACAGTATGCTTCATTTCGACTGGATTTCAATTTTGAAGTGGAACACGGATTGGTATTTTAGAGACGATCCGCTGGTATTCGTGGCGGCGGACAACCTGATTTACGCGGTCGAAGGTGAACCTGCGATTCGACAAGGCCCGGACGTGTACGTTGCGTTTGGTCGCCCGAAGGGTCATCGTGGAAGCTACAAAGTCTGGGAGGAAGGCAATCTGTTTCCGCAAGTTGTGTTTGAAGTGTGGACACAAAACAGCACCCTAGAAAAAATGGACGCGAAGTTCAAGTTCTACGAGAAGTATGGCGCTGAAGAGTATTACATCGTGTACCCCGATCACCCCGCATCCGTAGCTGGGTGGCGACGCTGCAATAAAGCGTTGGTTCCGATCAACGAAATGAACAACTTCATCAGCCCGCGACTACGAGTCCGGTTTTCACTGGTCGATGGCAACATCAAACTTTACGGCCACGACAACCTTGAGTTCCGAACGCCTCTCCAAATGATGGCTGGTAGTACTGCCGATCGGCAACTTGCCAAGGACGCAAATCAACTCCATTTTAACGTCGAGAATCAACAGGCCGAACGGCTTACAGATAAACTTCGTGAACTCGGGGTTGACCCGAACGCACCATGACATTGAATTCATTTCTGTCGGGCCAACTCGTATCGTGTTCGCGGCAGCATTCACCGAAGGAAACGCATCATGTCTCGAACGGCTTGGTTGGCACCGTTGGTCAACACTCGGATTGCGCGGGGCGTTGCGGATGCTGGCTTCGTCCAATTGGCCCACCGCCGTGTGAAACAACTCGATCAAATGGACGTGGCGAAAGTCCAAGAAAGCACACTCTTGAAACTGGTGCGGTTCGCGCAAGATACCAAGTTCGGACGTGACCACGATTTCGCCCACATCGGGTCAGTAGCAGACTATCAAGCACGTGTGCCGATTCGGGACTACGACGACTTCTGGACAACTTATTGGAAAGAGGCTTACCCCAGTTTGGGTGGCGTGACGTGGCCGACGTTCATCCCCTATTACGCTCTGTCGTCTGGCACGACATCGGGCACCACGAAGTTTCTGCCGGTTAGCACCGAGATGGTCAAGTCGAACATGAAAGCGGGGCTGACTACGCTGGCGCTGTTTCGGCACGCCTACCCCAAGGCGAAAACGTTCAACGGCAAATTCTTCTTCCTCGGCGGCAGTACCGAATTGCGTGCCCAAGCCGACGGCAGCTTTGCCGGCGACCTCAGTGGCATCGCGGCGAAGGAAGTAAAGGACGTGCAGCGCCCGTTCACGTTTCCGTCGTTGGAAATGAGTTTGATTACCGATTGGGAAGTGAAATTACGGCGGCTCTCGGAGCAATCACTTCGGGAGTCGATCACAGCCGTGAGCGGCGTGCCGTCGTGGATTCTCAAAGTTTTTGACATGGTTAAAACCATGAGCGGCAAGTCCACGATTGCCGAAGCGTGGCCCAACTTACGATTGGTCGTACACGGCGGCACGATGTTTGACCCGTACCGCGAAACATTTAAGAAAGCCATCGGCAGCGATGAGGTGAAGTATTGCGAAGTCTATCCTTGCTCCGAAGGGTTCATTGCCACGGAAGATCCACGCTATCACATGTTGCGAGTGGTACCGGATCACGACCTGTTCTTTGAATTTATTCCTGTGGAAGAAGTCGGAACGGATAAACCGACGCGGCACACATTGGCAACCTTGGAACTTGGTGTGCAGTACGCGATCGTGGTCACGAGTTGTGCCGGTGTGTGGAGCTACTTGATTGGCGACACGGTCAAGTTCGAGAGTAAGAACCCGCCACTGTTGCGATTCACCGGGCGAACGAAGTATTTCTTGTCCGCGTTCGGCGAGCATTTGATTCAAGAAGAGATCGACAAAGCCATCGGGTTTGCGGCCAAGACGTGCCATGTCTACACGGAAGATCACCACGTCGGCCCGGTTTACCCGACGGAATTGAACACGCCCGGACATCATCTGTACTTGGTCGAGTTCCGCGATGGAGCGCCGAACGATCTCACACAATTTGCCAAAGTGTTGGATGCAGAACTGTCACGGATGAACGAAGACTATGCGGCGCACCGGGTCGGTGACTTGACGATGTTGCTACCGGAAATCCAGGTGGTTCCACCGGGTGGATTTGGTGAATGGATGAAGTCGCGTGGGAAGTTTGGCGGTCAGCACAAAGTCCCGCGAATGGATAATTCCGGTGTGATGACGCAACAGCTTGTCGAGTGGTTCAAGCAGCACAAAAAGTAAGGACTGCCTGGAAACCCAGTGATTCGCCAGAAGAGGTGGGCGACCCCTCCCGACGAACCACCGGGGCTGACACTCCGTGGGCAACGGAGGGTTTCCGCGGGCGAGCGGAACATAAGTCGGTGTTCGATGACTATTAGTTAAGCACGGATCATGCCAAGTTGAGATTTAGAGTGTGCCACTTGTCGTAACTCGTTATCGGGTATGGGTTAAAAACTGTAAGTAGCAGGTGGGGCGACATGCTCAGTGCCATCGGGAACCGTCGAGTTTCCGGACCCTCTGTCGGACACTTCGACACTTTACACTTGAGTACCCGCTCCACATCCGGAATGATGAACGCTCGGAATCACTCAGGAGATCACGATGGCGATTGAACCGTTGGCGATTGGCGTGTGTAGTTGGTCCCTTCAAGTGAAGACTGTGGCCGAACTGAAAGGCTTCATGGACCGCTTGGGAATTACGGTCGTGCAAATCGCGTGTGGCGATCCGCACCATGCGGCGTGGGTCGAAGGCGACGCGATGCCGAACGCAGCCAAGGCGGCGGGGTTTCAGATGAGTGGGTCGATGCTCGGTTTTCCGGGCGAAGATTACACCACGCCGCACACCATCGAAAAAACCGGCGGCTTCGGCGACCCGTTAACTCGGCCCGAACGCTTGGAATGCTTCAAATGGGCGTTGGCCCGGACTAAACAACTCGGACTGACGGACATCATGCTGCACGCCGGGTTCATCCCCGAAGTTGGTGACGCGGCACGGAAACCGTTTCTCGATACGCTGGCCCAAGTCTCCGATTTGGCGTTGCGTGACGGCATCACGGTTGCGTTTGAAACCGGCCAAGAAAGCAGCAAGCTACTGCGACGAACACTCGATGATTTGAAGTGCCCCAACCTGAAGGTGAACTTCGACCCGGCCAACATGCTGCTCTACGACAAAGACAACCCGATCGAAGCGGTCGAACTTCTCGCCCCGGACATCCGCAGCGTTCACGTGAAAGATGCGAACCGACCCAAGACTCCCGGCACCTGGGGCGAAGAGGTTCCCCTCGGGGTCGGGCAGACGAACACCAAACTCTTCATCCAGACGTTAAAAAAAGCCGGTTATCGCGGGCCACTGTGCATCGAACGTGAAGTCGGAACCCAAGCCGAACGCTACCGGGACATCGAACACGGCGTGAAGTTTCTGCGTGAGTGTTTGGCGGGTTGACGAATCACTCAGAACGACAACAGGGAGTTTTACCCGTGGCGAATCAGCGCGTGGCGTTGGTGACCGGCAGTGGCAAGAAACGGGTCGGTTCAGTTGTCGCTGAAGCGCTGGCCCGTCGTGGCTATGCCATTGCAGTGCATTATCGGAGTTCGGCGGAAGAGGCGGAAGAGACCGCGAGCCTGTTGCGAAAGCTAGGTGTCGAAGCCCACACGTTTCACGCAGACCTCAGCGATGAAGTTGCGGTCACCAACATGGTCCGTGATGTCGTCAGCAGTTTTGGAAGAATTGACATCTTGGTGAATTGTGCCGCGGTTTGGCAACGCAAGCGACTCGAAGACGTGACGGCTGCGGACGTGCGGCTGCATTTCGACACGAACGCGATGGGTACGTTTCTCTGTTGTCAACAGGCCGGGTTGGTCATGACCAAGCAACCCGACGGCGGCTTGATCGTGAACATCGGCGACTGGGCCGAGGCCCGACCGTATTTGGATTATGCCGCGTACTTTCCCAGTAAGGGCGCCGTCAACGCCATCACGCGATGTCTGGCCGTCGAACTGGGCACCCGCAACCCAAACGTCCGGGTCAACGCGATCCTTCCTGGCCCGGTGATGCTGCCGCCGGACTTACCCGATGCCGAGAAACAACACGCCATCAACGCGACACTTGTCAAGCGCGAAGGCAGCCCAAACAACATCGCGCAAGCCGTGCTTTCGTTCCTCGACAACGACTTCATCACTGGGGTCTTACTGCCCGTGGACGGCGGCCGAACGATTTACGCACCGGATTGATTGACTCAACAGACAACCCCCGATCACGGGGCAGCCGTATCTCAACGTCATTCTGTTGATGCCGTGGTCTCGATTGGTTTCCAAGTGATAAGGACGGACGGGATGACAACGACGAGAGATCGAATTGTGTGGGCGTTCGGAATCTTGATTAGCTTAATGCCCGTCGCCGCCGCCGCCGACCCCCCGCCAATGACCTCGACGCTTCGGCAGGACGGCACGCTTCTGGTCAACGGCAAGCCGGTGTTGCCATACGGGTTCTACATTTCCACGGGGCACACCGGCGATGTCCGTCTGAAATGCGTTGAGCAAATTCACAAGATCGGCGGCACGGTCGTCCACATTCAAGGCCCATGGCACGAAGACACACGGTTCCTGGACAAGGCGACTGAACTCGGCTTGT
This sequence comes from Fimbriiglobus sp., assembly GCA_043785105.1. Lineage (GTDB taxonomy): Bacteria > Planctomycetota > Planctomycetia > Gemmatales > Gemmataceae > Fimbriiglobus. The sequence goes on along the minus strand of JAYVXO010000105.1, from coordinate 17,814 downwards.
GGGTCGTGGCGGGGCACACTGAGACGGAGGCCAAGCTGGACCGGGTTAGGAAGTTCAAGGACCACCCGGCGATCATCGCTTGGACTCTGTTCGACGACGCCAACACCCTCTCGAACATCGAACACCTGACCAAGATGAATAAGTTGGTCAAGGAGATCGTGCCACATCGGATAACGTACATCCCACTTGGCACCCAGAGCCGAGACGTACTCATGCCGACCGACGGGTTCTTTAGCTGTTCGGACCTTGTCGGCTGGGAGGTGTACCCGATCGCCAACCCGAAGGCGGCTGACCCAAGTTTGAAGGCGACTGAAACGCAAATGACGTTGGTGAGCAAAGCGGCAGCCAAAGCGAACCGACCTTACTGGGTTCTCCCGCAGACGTTCGCGTGGCCGGGCGGGCGGGCACCGACGCCAGTTGAATATCGCAACCAGTGTTACGTCGGTCTCATCAATGGCGCTAAAGGAGTGATGCCCTGGTCGATTTACCACATGGTGGATTCAGCCGACGTGCAGGCAAAAAAGAAGGCCGAGAGGAAACCAGCCTGGACCGAGTGGTACTTGCCGGACAACAAAGAACTGTGGGCCGAGTGCGAGGCGGTGGCGAAGGAGATGAAAGAGATTGCCCCGCTGCTACTGGATGGGAGGCGGACCAAGCTGACCGAGAGCGGAGATGTGACCGCATCATTGTGGACAAGTGAATCCGAAGTCTTGGTGATTGTGGCCAACCTATCAGAGACGGAGACAAAATCCGTGTCGTTGAACCTCCCGAAAGGATTGATAGGAGACCTCAAACCCGCATTCCTATCACGACCGACTGGCATGAAGTTGACGGACGGGAAGTTGACAGGCGAGATCGAAAAGGCCGCCGTCCACGTTCTCCGACTCTCCACACGCTGACTCAGGTTGAATTTCTGTCAACATCTCCGGAACTGGCTTCGCCGATGGCGCGGTCGATCTCGCCTACCTGGGTCCGGAACCGGCGGCAGGCCGAACACATCAGTCATTGGCCTAGAGAATTTGGTGACACCCCCTTCAGCAACTTGGACCTGAGTTAGAACCTCATGGAGACATCTCCCACAATTCTAGCTGCAAACTGTAAGCTCAAGCTGGCAACGCCGACATAACAAATGGGACGTATCGTAACGTCGGGCGGGGTGAATTTTTCTGGCGGTTGAATTCTCTTGCTCTGCGAGACTGAAAGGGTCGTGCTACCAGCCCAAGGTCATGCCCTGGGAACTGGCACCCAAAAAAATTGACCCGCCCCCTACCTATCGAAGTGAGGAGACCTCATGATGCGGATCCAGTTCGAGTGTGGTGTTTTGACTATTGGCATCGTGGGGTTGCTTCTCGCGTCGGGAGGTTTGGCGATATTCGCCCAACAAAAAGCACCACCGAAGTCTGCCATCGCAACCCCACCGGAACTCGGGCGTGTCGCGTTCCTGCGGGACTACGCTGTTGCGAGCAAAAAAGCGAAGGCGGACAACAAGCCGCTGTTGGTGCTGTTCGACGAGGTGCCTGGGTGTGCAACGTGTACCGGCTTCGGCAGCGGGCCGTTGTCGCACCCGATTGTCGTGTCGGCTGCCGAGTCTGAATTCGTGCCCCTGGCCGTGTTCAACAACGTGGCGGGACAAGATGCCGAGGTACTGAAGGCGTTCAACGAACCTGCGTGGAACAACCCGGTGGTGCGATTCCTGACTGCAAGTGGCGTTGATCTGATCCCCCGCAAGGACGGCGACTACAGTACCGCATTCGTCCTCACGCGAATGGTCGCAGCGCTGGAGACGGCCAAGCGGCCGGTGCCGACCTACCTGAAATTGGCGGTCGCGGAGTACGCCCCGACGAAGACCGAGACGGCGGTGTTCGCCATGTACTGCTACTGGGAAGGGGAAGCCAAGCTCGGCGCGTTGGACGGCGTTATCGGCACGCGAATCGGCGAACTCGGTGGTTCCGAGGTCGTGGAGGTGACGTTTGACCCAACTGTAATTGGCTACAAGAACCTGATCGAAAAGGCGTCCGAGTTGGACTGCACCCACAAAGTGTTTGCCCGCTCCGCAGCCCAGTTGACGGTTGCCAAGGGAGTAGTCGGCAACAAAGCCGTCCAGTCGGACAAGCCAATTGATGCCCGGACGCAACAGCAGTACCACCTAGCCCACTACCCGGCATACTACTACCTACCGCTCACCGCAGCCCAGGCTTCAAGGGCAAATGCGTCGCTGGCGAATAGGAAGTGGCCCGACGAATACCTATCTCCGCACCAACTCGAACTCAAGAAACGTTTCGGCACACTCTCGGAGACAGAACTGAAAGCCTTGAAGCAACTGACACCGGATCGCACGCCGACCGGCGTGGTGAAATACGCGGAGGTAGTTCGAGCGGTTTTGAGCCGCGAGAAGTAATTCCAGTTCAGTTTCCTGTGTCTACTGCTTCGGGGTTTTGCTCCGTTCTTGGAAGTACGCCACCATCCGTTGTTCGTAATCGGCCATGATGCTCCCCTTGGCAGGCAGTGCCGCGATTGCGTCGAGATACGGGCTGATGTCTGCCTTGGACCAGTCGATGATGTTCAGTGCCAGGAGTGTCGCCGGGGAGTGATTTTGAATCAGCTTGATGAGCGCCGCTTGGCCTTTCGCGGTGTGACCGGATTGGAGCAGGGTCCATGCCGCCATTGCCGCGACTTCGCCGCACGAATCGCTCAACGCGGTTTCGATCACTGACATCGTCGTGGCGTCCGGTTGACCGAGCATGAATAGGCCCACGATGCCCCAGTAGCGCAACCCGGAATCAGTCTTGGTGAGCAATTCGATGAGCCGCTTCGTGTTAGCGGGATTTTTGGCAAGAGCCAGATCAGCAGCATCAAGGTAGGCGGGCAAGTCGTATCGCTTCGGGTCACGCACCAACTGGTAGATCGTCGTCTTGTTTTCCGTCGCCCGTCGCGCCCTCTCGGCTTCAGGCATCAGGCCGGAATCGTGAACTGCCAGTTGCCATTCGCGGAGTTTCGCACGCATGGTTTGAAGTGTTTGCTGATGCCCCGGTTTGTCGGCGAGGTTCACGACGTTATCCGGGTCTGCCTGCGTGTCGTAGAGTTCTTCAACCGGCTTGCGTTCAAAGAACCGGCCCGTCACGTCGGTGGTGCGTTTCTTCAGGTAGGCGTCCTCCCAAGCTTTCGTAGCCTCTATCTTCCAGAGATATTCGAGGTGCTGCCCCCAAGGCACGTAGGGCATGTAGTTCTTGATGTAAACGAACCGCTTGTCACGAACGGCGCGCTGGCTGTCGAAGCGTTCATCCATGCGTTCACGGAAACTAAAAACGTAGGGCGGTTCCGGTTCCGTGTTCTTGCCCAGGAAGATGTGCCCTTGCATGACTGCTGGGATTTCCGCACCCGCCAAGCTAAGCCAAGTTTTCGGCATGTCAACGAAGCTGACAAGTCGATCGACCACGCCACCCGGTGCGTTCGCCGGCCACAGGTGCTTGTACTTTTCAGGAATGCGGATTACAAGCGGCGCGTGAACGCCGCTGTTGTAAAGGAACCGTTTGCTTCGCGGCATCACGCCGCCGTGATCGGAATTGAAAATCACGATGGTGTCTTCAGCGAGTCCGGCTTTCTCCAGGTCCGCGAGTGCTTTGCCGACCTCCGCATCCATCTTGGTGACTGCGTCATGATACTTCGCATAGGTCTGGCGGATGCTTAGCTCATCGGGATGGTACTTGGCCAGCGTGACATCTTGCGGCGAGTGCTTGGTTTTGGTGACATCACCGTGAGCGGAGCTTTCGTGCGACGAGTTGAAGTTGATGACTTGGAAAAACGGTTGACCCGGTTTGCGTTGCTTCCAGGCGTTGGCTGCCTTGCTATCCCAACAGGCATCGTCGGGCCGGCCGCCGATGTTGTAATCCGTCTTGCTATGGTTCGCAGTGTAGTACCCGCCCTTTCGCAACTCGTCCGGATAGTAGTGGATCAAGTCGTGAGGGATTGAATATCGACTTCGCATGGGTTGGGTGCCGGTCGAAACGGCGTTGATGCCCGTAATCCAGGTGCTACGCGACGGCGCACAAACGGGAGCGCTGGCATAGGCATGGGTGTAGCGAAAGCCTTGCTTCGCCAGCGCGTCAATGTTCGGCGTCGTCGCCTCACGGTTGCCGTAACAGCCGAACCAATTCACGCTCGCGTCTTCGCAAACGAGCCACAAAATGTTGGGCCGCATGACAGCAGGTTCAGCGCCGTGAATTCCGGCGATCGGACCCAGCACCCAGGTGAGTGTGAGCAACGTAACGCAAGTGAACAACTTCGCGGTCATCATGTGTGCTTCCTTTATGAACATGCGGCGAAACATGAGCAGTCGAGCATTTCGCCGACACGGCTTTCCTGGCGTTGCTATAAATTTTCGTCATCTTAACAGGCTGAGGTGTTACGCAGTTGCACCAAACGAACGCAGTTTGGCTACGGAATTGGGTTACAACATCACAGGGATCACGAAAACACGAAAAGTACAATTGGTGAGAAGTAGTCAATCAAAGTTATCTTTTTCCGATGCGGGACGCGGTTCGTAGGAACCGCACCCACCCGGCTCAGGCGGGTTTGCGCTGCATCATTACCAGCAGGCCGTATCCCGCGACGCCGATTTCCTGCAAGTGCTACAACTTCCGGAGTTCTGAATTGAATGAAACCAGACGTGGCGTCGTGCCCCGGCTTTGTCCCTATCCATTACCAACATCTTTCGGGCGGCCCTTGGCTCGGCAGCGGTAGCCGAGGATGACATCTTGCAGGCGATGATCGCCACGCCACAGCGTTTCGACGCCCGGATTCTCGTCGGGCTTGCGACCCCAAAAATCCGGTAGTGTCTCAGTTTGCTTCGAGATGCCCACGATTTCTGGTTGTTTCAAACAAAACCGAGACACTACCAAGAGTTTATGAATGACGAAGTTTCGTATGATCCCGGTGGCATCCAAACCGTGTGGTAGGGGTTATGCACTTCCAAGAACGCATATTGCAGGTCATCCGTTTGCGGGAGTTGAAGCACGGCGTCCGCACAAACGATGAACAATCGCACGGTCGGGTGTTGCGGGCTGATAACAATGGGTTCTGGTTGCGGTGTCTCCATCTGTCAAATTCTACCACGCTACAGAATGAAAGTCAGCGACGAAACGGCGTGGGGTTGACGGCTATTTCCGGAAGTTGGTACGATTCGTCCCTTCGCCAATGGGTCGATGACTGACTTTTGCCACGGAACATCAGGGTTATGCACCAAGCTACGGACCGGAACCGACTTCACTCAGTCGAACTCAGAACGCCGATCGTTATTCAATCCCCGTCCGATCCACCTGCGCCCGAGCGTAGTCGGTTTTGGTACTCCACACTTCCGCAGATTCTCGTTGCCGTGTCGGTGATCGTTGGCATCGGGCTACGCTTCTTTGCTTACGCGCGGAATCAGTCGTTTTGGATTGACGAGGCGATGTTGGCGCTAAATATTGTCTATCGCACGCCAGCGGAATTACTGCAACCGCTCGATCTGAATCAGGGTGCTCCGGTTGGTTACTTGCTGACGAGCAAAGCGATGGTCCTGGCATTCGGCGGGAGTGAATATGCACTGCGTGGAATATCGTTGCTGGCCGGATTGGCCAGCGTCGCCGTGTTCACGAAGTTAGCGTACCAAGCACTTTCCCAGCAAGCGGCGCGGATTGCGGTGAGCTTGTTCGCGTTGTCACCGTTCTTGATTGGGTACTCCGCCGAGTTTAAGCAGTACGAACTGGACGCGGCGCTTGCGGTCGGCTTGATGGCCGTCGGGCTGCCGGTGTGGCGGGGCGAAGCAGGACGATGGCGTTTGCTCGGCTTCGCAATTGCCGGTGCAATGGCAGTTTGGTTTTCGCACCCGGCGGCATTTGTGCTGGGTGGTCTCGGTGTTGCAGCCCTTGCGGATGCGATCGTGCGACGGGATCGCGGGGCGTGTTGCTCACGCTTGGCCATCGTTGCGACTTGGACCGCGAGCTTCGGTCTTTGCTATTTCTTCTTCACCCGCAAACTGGGGATGAACCAGTACCTGCTGGATTACTGGGCGGGGAAGTTCCTCCCGTTGCCCCCGACACGGCCCGGCGATTTTGCGTGGATCGTACACCATTTCCTAGAGTTTTTTGACAAACCTGGTGGTCTGGCCTCCAGTGACTTCGGTGGCGGCGGGCTTGCGTCCGTCTGTTTTTTGGTCGGCGTCGTGCTGTTCGCAAAAACGGATTGGCGGTTATTGGTTGCGTTGGTGACGCCCTTGATGTTGGCAATGCTGGCGTCCGGGTTACACAAATACCCCTTCGCGGGGCGACTGTTATTGTTCGCGGTCCCGGCGATGCTGTTAGTTGTCGCCCACGGTGCGGCGTTGATTGTCGAACGGTTGCGGGGTCTATCCCCCTTGGCTGGGGTCGTCGTGTTAGCGGTGCTGTTCGTGGCGCCCATCGCGGAATGCAACTGGCACGTCAAGCGACCGATTCACGCCGAGGACACACGGGAAGTCGTGGCCCGAATGCACGCCCAGTGGCAACCCGACGATCGCGCGTACATCTTCTACGGTGCCGTCCCGACGTTTGCCTATTACACCACTCAGTACCCGATTCCGCCGGCCCAAGTTCGGTTCGGCGTCGAGAATCGAGGCGGCGATCAAAAAGTCTTTCAGCAGGAACTGACCCACTTCCGGGGGTCAGCACGGGTTTGGGTTCTGATTGCCCACCGAAACGTGTCCGAAGAAACGGCGATTCGGGCCTATCTGGATTCGATGGGTACCTGTCAGGAAACCCTTCGACTAACGGACGCCGTGCTGTTCCGGTACGATTTATCAACACCGGGAAATCGTGCGACCCACCCATGAGTTCAGTTCAATCGTGATGTCATGGCGCGACTTTGGCGGTTGTAGTAACAAGGAATTCGCCGAGTCGGCCCGGAAATGCTTGCCCCAATCGCCGCGAACGGATATGGTCGGCATTATAACTGTTGATGTCACACGCGAGTTATTGATGGGGGCGCGACTGATGCTGGTCACCAATTTGAGAATGCGATTCCGACAACTTGCCGTGACAGTTGCGGTCACGATGCTCAGCGCGAGTGTTGGTTTCGCCCAGCTTCCCGCCACCTCGCCGTACCGCCCGGTTGAACCCATCGTGATGCCGCTCGATCGGGACGGGGTCTACACGTTCCACTTTGCCTACACTCCCCCACGGATCATCACGGTGGATGTCCCCGGTAAAGGCCCACGAACCGTGTGGTACATGGTCTACCAAGTCTGGAATAAGTCCGACACGCCGCAAGAATTCAAGCCCGAATTTGAGCTAGTGACCAAAGACGGTCAGCTTCGTAGCTATCTAGACGAACCCTACCCGACGATTGCGAAGCAAGCGATCGCTAAGATCGAAGACCCGACGGGTGAGTTGAAGTTACAAACGTCGAACTCGATCGGCATGACCAAAATCCCGGTCACGAAACCCGATTCCGTACCCCGTGCGGTGTACGGTGTTGCGGTATGGTTGGATGCCCCAGACAAATCGTCGAACACCAACAATTTTAGCATCTATGTGACCGGCCTATCCAACGGCAACGCGGTCCAAGAAGCCGATGGCGGTGTTCGCTCGATTAGCCGCAAGACGTTGCAGATCGACTTCACCCGCCCCACGGACAATGTGCGGCCCATGCAGAACGACATCCGCCCGAACGACAACAACGGACTCGGTTCAGAAAAGTGGATTTATCGCGTGATCCCCGTAGCGAAGCAGAATACGCCGCCCGCAGTCGAGAAGAAAGACAACTGACGCCTGGAACCTGAGAATGCTAACGAAAGGCGGAACCATTGGTTCCGCCTTTCTCATTGACAATGCGTTGACACACGATCGCCACGGCGTTGCCGGCAACTCGTGTCAACAGGATGTCACGATGCACGTCGCCGCGCAGTTTCCACTTCGTCATCAGTTCATTCACATCGGCAGATGAACCCCGTTTCACGATCGTGACCCGACCGATTTGATTCGCACGTAACCACATGCCCAGCTTCTTTTCGTGAAACGGCAACACTTCCACGACACGATATGCGGTGGCAAATGGCGTCGGAATGTGAGTATCCGAAGTCAGGAACGCAATGTTCGGATCAAATTGAATCGCGTCAAGTTGGCTTGCCAACGTCCCCACAAGCCCGGATCGGCTGATCGACGGGTCGGGGTCGTACACGATGGCTTGCACCTCGCCGACATCCGCACACTGTTGCGGATCACCCGTTAATGTGGCACCCAATGGCAACACCGTGGCCCGGACTTTTGCCGTGGCAAGGGGACCAAACCAGAGCACGCACTCCTTCAATTCCCCGTCTACTGAAATGAACTCCGCCTCGGCATCGAGTGACACCAGATCGTCACGCGGCACGCCGGGTGCGGCTTTCACGGCCAGCGGAAATCCCGTCGGCCAGCGCCGCATCAATGCCGCAAGTGCCGGTTGATAGTCAGCCACACTCAGCGTCCGTCGCTCGCCGTTCCTACGGCTGGGGTCTGCAAATGCCGCCTCTACATTCGGCAGGGGCAACGTTAACACGTCACCGACAATGCAGGCCGCCCGTAACCCCATCGCAGCCAAGTTGGCTTGCGTCATCATCACCCGCAACGGGTCGTGATCGACGGCAACGACTGAAGGGACTGTCGCCGCAAGGCCCATCGCATCCCCACCGATCCCGCAGCAGAGATCGGCCACAGTATTGAACGATGCAAACCGCTCTGCACGGTAGCGGGCGATACCCGCCCCGGACGACATCTCGTAGGCTTCTCGCGTGAAGTACAGCTTGTGTGCGTGCGGGAATTTCTTGACCGCCTTCTGACGTAACAACACGGTGTCGAGGGCCGCACGAGCCAAATCAGCACTGACGGCTTTGCGTAGCCGATCGAAACAGGCGGGGTACTCCGCTAGTGTGGGTTCCAGTGCCGTCGCAGCAAGCAAAGCTTGCTGCCCAATCGGTGAAAGCAACTCGGTAAAGGTGGCGACGTTCATCGGAATTACACGACTTTTTGGCCGGCGATGTAAACTTGTTGCACGTTCAACGCCGCATCCAACACCACGAAATCGGCCACTTTGTCCACTTCTAAACTGCCGTAATTCTGTTCGATTCCGAGAATCCTCGCCGGTGTCAGGCTCGCCATGCGGATCACTTCGTGAAGTGGCGCCCCTGTCAAACGGTGGAACGTCCGGACGCCGTGGTCCATACCCATCACCCCCGACGCGAGTGATTTTCCGTCCAGTGTCACCCCGATGTCACCAAGTTTCCGCACCCGTTCGCCGGTCTCCTGGGGGCCGAACCAGTATTCGCCATCCGGGCAATCCATCGCGCGCATCGTATCCGTCACCAACGCCAGCCGATCTGGACCTTTCACCTTGTACGCCAGCCGCAATAAGTCGCCCGTTAGGTGGTGGCCGTCCGCGATGACTTCCGTGGTCAGCTCGTCGAAATAGAGCGTGGCTTCGAGGACACCACCACGCATCGGGAAGGATTGGTGTTGCCGCAACCGCGCCCGATCCGACATCGCACAAAACAGATGATCGACGTGCCGCACGCCCCATTCCACGGCCCGTTCCATCTCCGTGAAGGTCGCGTAACTATGCCCGGCCGTTACCAATAATCCGCGATCGCAAGCGGTCCGAACCAGCCGTTCGGCATCGGGTAACTCCGGTGCCACGGTTAACGTTGTCAGTCCCGTTCCGGCGTATTCGAGAAACGATTCGTCCTGCGTTGCTTCGGGTGTCAAGAACGTGGCGTTCGGATGACACCCTTTCGCTTCCCGCAAAAAATACGGGCCGTACAAATGTCCGCCGTGAATCCGCGAACCGCCGTCGAACTGGCCGCGCAATTCCCAACAAATTTTCAGGAAGCGAGTGTATTGTTCGACGGTGGCCACCGTGCTTGTCGGCGTCATCGTGGTCGTGCCATGTCGAGCATGGCACCGGGCCACGGTGCGAAACGCTTCCGACGTTAAGTCCATGAAGTCCGCTCCGTCCCCGCCATGCACATGCAGTTCGATAAAGCCAGGGGCGAGGTAGGCGCCGTGCAAATCAATCGAGTCCGGTGACACCGCATTGTCAGTCGTGATCGAGGCGATGTGTTCCCCGATGACGACGACCCCCGCGTTGGGAAGTATCTCGTTCGGTAGCACCACTTTCGCGTTGTGAAAACTCAATCGGGCCATCGACACGCCTCGTGGGTTGGTTCTCGTCTCTCGGTGCCTATGGTATTCACACGGCGTTCAATTGCGGAGCAAAACATGGCACGGCGAAATTTAAACGGATTGCGGTTACTCGTCACGGGTGCGTCGCAAGGGATCGGGCGGGCGATTGCGGTGGAGGCGGCCAAGCGGGGCGGGCGGGTCGTGGCGTCGGCGCGGTCGGCGGAATTGCTGGAGCAACTGGCAACGGAGGTTCGCGCCGGTGGTGGCACCATTGAAACCGTCGTCGGGGATGTGACGAATACCGACGATCGACTCGCCATGTATAACGTAGCGCTCAAACAATTCGGCGGTCTGGATGTGCTAATCAACAACGCGGGGATTGGGGCGACGGGCCACTTTATGGAATCGCAACCGGAGACCTTGCGGCAAATTTTCGAGACGAACTACTTCGGCACCGTCGAAATGATCCGCACGTTCCTGCCGTTGTTGAAAGCGGGAAATCAACCCGCCATCGTCAACATCTCCTCCGTACTCGGGCGCCGGGCGTGGCCGGCCCGTTCCCTTTACTCCGCGAGCAAGTTCGCGGTGCAGGGGTTCAGTGACGCGATTCGCGCGGAGTTGTCGAAAGACAACATCGACGTGATCGTCGTCAGCCCCGGTCTCACGCAGACCAACTTCTCCCACAACATGCTGGAACGGAGCGCTCGAATCCCACTTGACCACCTGCGGGGAATGACCTCGGAGGCTGTCGCCAAAGCGACACTCGATGCCCTGGTAGCTGGAAAAGCCGAAGTCGTCCTCACCGCTCGTGGCAAACTTCTCATGGTCATCAACCGCGTGATGCCGGGCCTCATTGACCGCCTCGGCAAGCGTAGGATTCGCAAACTCTTCGCCGATGAAATCGCAGCCCGCAACAGGTCATAACGAATTTCACCACAGAGGGCACGGAGAGCCACGGAGAAGAAATAAATCGTTCTGGATTTCTCTGTGGCTCTCCGTGCCCTCTGTGGTGAAACTCTTTTGAATTACTTCACTGTTGCCGCAAACGGCCATTCGCCACGTCGTTTCGCCCAGATGACGAACACCACGGCGCCGCTCGCCAAGGTCAGCGCACCGATTGCAATGAACAGCCCGCCCGTGCTGGCGTACACGAAGCCCCAGCCACAGAGCGCGATGATGCATGGCAACGGGTAAAGACACATTCGCCAGGGTCGCGGCTGATTCGGGTGGAGGTTGCGGAGCAGGATTACGGCGAAAACCTGAGCGACAAACTGCTCCAAAATCCGCGTGGCAATCAGTGCCGTGATGATGGTGTCGAGACCGAAGAAACTCCAGACCAGGGTTAACCCACCCACAAGTAAAAGTGATCGGTGCGGTATTTGGTAGACGGGATGGATTGCGGCGAACCAGCGAAAGAAGTGGCCGTTCTGGGCCGCAGCAAATGGCACGCGGGAGTAGCCAAGCGTGCCCGAAAACGCGGATGCAAAGCAACTGCCCACTAACCCGATCGTCACCAGCATCGCTGCCCAGGGTCCGTGAACCCGCGTCATAAATTCCGCCGTCAGGTTGTCCGTCGATTGGCTCGCCTCACGCCACGGCACCACGCCAGTAATCGCCAAATGAACGAGAATAAACAGCACGACCACGGCGAGTGAACTCACCAGGATTGCACGGGGAATGGTACGGCCAGGGTTGCGGACCTCGCTGCCGACGTAGCAGATGTTGTAGTACCCCAGGTACGAGTAGATCGCCAGACCCATCCCCGCACCCAGAGCTAGGCCGAAGTTCTCCGGGCGCTCCCCTTCTTTTAGTGTGGTATCGAAGGCGAGATCGGGGTCGAATCGAATCGCACCTTCAAAAAGAACCCAGGCAATGATGCCAAGAACACCGACCAAGAAGACGACGCTCAATCGTCTCAGGGTGGTCACACGGCGGTAGAGCAAAATCACAATTGTCACGCCGAGACCGAAGCCGAACAACCGCGAGGGGCCGAAGCTGACGCCGAGTTTTTTGTCGCCGGTGAGGGTGCATTCAAACTTTACCGTGTGGAGTTCGTCGAACGCCTTGTACTCCGGACTGATCGCGGTCGAGAACTGGGCGGCGGCGACCAACCCCGACCCGACTTCCAGTGGGCCACTAATGAGTATTTGCCACACGAACAGAAACGCCATCAACCGACCCCATTTGGATCGTCCGTAGCACTGCAACAAAAAGTTATACGAGCCGCCCGCTTCAGGAAATGCCGCCCCCAGTTCGCCCCAAATCATGCTGTCGGCCACGATGAGAACACCGGCCACCAGCCAGGCGAGCAACGCATACGCGCCGGGCAAGACACCCAAAATGAGAGGGATCGTTGCAAACACACCGGCCCCAACAATCTGGGTGATGTTGATCGCCACCGCTTCCGTGAAACCGAGACTTCTCACTAACGCAGGTGGCGTGGATGATGGCTGGGCAATGATGGGGTTCAAGGGGAAATCCGCCTCCAGGAAAAGCGATTCGGGAGCTGTGTTGGAAACTCGTTCCGGATGATAACCGGAATGCGACATCCGGGCACGTGGATTGTTGGTACAACACTGAACGGTGCAGGGCACCACACGATGTGTATAACAGCGACTCGTTCCCGCTCACCCTCCCGAGCATCGCCCATGTCGCGTTCGACGCCGGATACTTTTCATTCCCCTTCGGTCTGGCGATGGTGGGTTTGCGGGCTGTTGTTGCTGGCCACGACGCTGAACTATCTGGACCGGGTCGCACTCAACCAAACCGCCAGTGACATCAAGTCGTCATTCGATCTCAACGATTTCTACTACGCTTGGCTCGAAAGTGGCTTTCAACTGGCCTTCGCGGTGGGGGCCTTGTTGACGGGCTTCTTGGTGGATCGCCTGGGCGTTCGGTGGATGTATGTGGCGTCGGTAGTTGGGTGGTCAGCGGCAGGGTTTCTCACCGGCTACTCGCAGAGCTACGCGATGCTGTTTGCGTGTCGGGTGACACTGGGCGTTTTTGAAGCGGGCAACTGGCCGTGCGGTATTCGCACGATTCGTCAAATCATGCCCCCCGAAGAACGCTCTCTGGGTAGCGCGATCTTCCAAAGTGGCACCGGCCTCGGGGCCATGTTCACCCCGGTCATCATCGCCGGTTGTCTGATGTGGGCCAACGACGCCAACGACCCGAACGCTTGGCGGCTCCCGTTTCGGGTGATCGGCGTGATCGGAATCGGCTGGGTGTTGCTGTGGGTGTTGACCGTGCCTGCTCGTGTTTTGGATTCAGCTAATGCAGTCGGGACATCGCCGAATACCACGACACAACCGGAACCTTTCTACTACGTCTTTTTCGATAAACGCTTCTGGTTACTCGTGGTACTCATCATCGGCGTGAACACGACTTGGCATACGTTCCGCGTCTGGCTGCCGCTCTTTTTGGAGAAGCAACTTCTCTACTCCAAGCCCGATGTTCGTTGGATCAGCTTCGCCTATTACGCCATCGCGGACGTGGGTTCCTGGGTCGTCGGGCTGTCCGTCGTGCTGCTCACGCGGTCGGGCGTGACCTTGCATACGTCCCGAATGACGACGTTCACTTTCGGCGTAGTTCTGGTGTTGCCATCGACGCTGTTGCCGTTTTACCAAGACCTCGGTGAGACCCTAACGATGGTCGTGATTTTCGTGACCGGATTCGGGGCGCTGGGTTTGTTTGCCACCTACTTCGCGCTCAGCCAGGAAATATCCGGGCCGCACCAAGGCAAGGTGACCGGCACACTGGGGTGCATCAACTCGTTGTACCTCGCGGGTGTCTATTTGATTCAAGGCAAACTCAGTGATGTCGTGGGCGGTTACGACCGTGTTTTGGCGTTCGCTTGTGTCCCCGCGCTCACAGCTTTGTTCGTGATTGCCATCGGTTGGCCGAACGCCAAAAAAACTTCGTCTTGACCGGACACCCCGTTTCCTTGTAAGTTTTTCAACTGCGGCTGAATTTCACTTGGCACGGATGCGCCATTGGTTCAGTCGCCTTAGTGTTTGCTTTCCCACGGATGGGCTTCCTTGATGCGATGTTTAATACTCGGTGCCACCGGGCAGATCGGCTCCCACTTACTAGCTGCCTGCGACGAACGCGGCCTCGCACGATTGGGAACTTGGTACACCCGCTTCCATTCCCAGCACGTTCCGCTGGACATACGCGATGGCGATGCGGTCCGGGAGTTGATTGCGGACTATCAACCCGACGTAACGTTCCATGCGGTTGGTTTGACGTGTTCCGGCTTTGCCGAAGCCTATCCCGAACTCTGCCGCCAAATCACGATTGACGGCACACGGCATGTGACCGAAGCCGTCGCCCGACAGGGTGGCAAGTTGGTCTTCGTCTCGTCGGACGAAGTCTTTGGCGAATGTCAAACAGCCCAACGTGAAGATTCGGTGACCGCACCTAGTAACGAAATGGCACGCTGTTACGCCACCGCCGAAGACATCATCCGGGATGCGTTGCCGGAACGACATCTCATTGTGCGAACCAGTTGGGTATTTGGGTGTGACGACCGGGCGCGGAATCTTGGGTTCGAGATGCTCCGCAAGTTTCGCAAAACGGCCCCTTTCGTCGCGGATACTGAACGTCACGGTCATCCCACCTACGCCCCGGATTTGGCCGATGTGATCTTGGAACTCACGCGATCCGAGCAAACGGGAACCGTTCACGCGATCGGACCCGATCGGCACAACGAATTCACCTTCGCCCGATTGGCCGCTCACATCTTCGGTCGGGATGCCCATCAGATTCGGCACGCGACCGACGACGACCACCCGCGACCACTGAACGTCTGGTTGGATCGCTACAAATTGCGAAGCCTACTCGGCCCCCACGCCATCCGCAGTGCCGCCGATGGATTACGTGGGTTCCGCGATGCATTGAAGCCGACGTTAGCAACGGTCAGAGCTGCGTAGGTTGGGTTCGGGTTAGCCCGATGTGCTAGTTTTAAAGTTGCGCGTTCTGCGGGATTCGGATTGATTGTGGTCCCGTGACGAGCGAGATTAAATTCGGTTGGATCGGTGTTGAGGTCGGTTCCGTTGCGTCACTTGGGCGTAACCAAGGACTCCATCGGACTACCCCGAAGGGGTTGAATGGAATAGCCCAGGGTCGCGGCGCTTCGACGCGCACCCTGGGTGGGACCAGAAACAGACCTTACCCCGTAGGGGTTACATCCGTTTCGAGTGTGTGGGATGTAACCCCTACGGGGTAAGCCTGGGTGGTGTCGAGAACCCAGGGTGCGCGACGAAGCGCCGCGACCCTGGGCTATTATATTCAACCCCTTCGGGGTAGTCCGAGAGCACAACTTCAAAACTGGCGCATCGGGCTAACAAACAACTGACCGTGACAACTTCAATCATTTGACGAGTTGGCGATACAAGACGATTGCACGCGAACCGCGTTTGTCCGACGTGTCTTCGACTCGCAACATGATTTCCGGCTTGTTGTTCAGATCGTTTTTCACATCAACGGCCGCTTTGAGTCGTGTCAACGTGGAGTGCGGTTCTTCACCTTCTTCGAGAACAGCCCAGCGGTACCGGGCAGGACTCGGATCAGGCGGAACCCCGCGTAGCGAACGACCCGAGTAGTATTGTGCCCAGTTATAGGGGTCGATGATGACATCATCATCCCGAGCGTTGGCTTTCAGGAATTCGCCAATCGCCTTGTGCCCATTGCGATTCTCGTGAAGTGGGCGAATCGTCGCGGGTAAGCAGGACAAAATAACTGCTCCATACAACATCCACATCAGCATGATGGGGTACCAAACCCCTCGTCCGATCCAGGGAATTTGTGCGATGAATCCCGGCAACCGTTCGCACGCATAGGCAGCAAAGAAACAACCCAGAAACACAATCGGCAACGTGTGCCGCTCCGACAAATAGCCCGCTTTCCAGGCCAACAACGCGAGTACCATCAGATTCAATGTTCCCATCACAAAAGGAATCAGAATGGCAGGATCGGTTCGAAGACGCCGAACTGCGAAACCGACCCCAATCAGCGCAAAGGCCATCGCACCATAATGGAACGCTTTGCTCGCTTCCTGAAAAATAGCGATCGGCACCCACAGTTCGCGGCTCATATTCGAGTTTGGATCGAACGTCATGGCGAACAATGCTACGCCAGGAAAGCCAGCGGGAATGTCAATACCACCGGCGAAAGCCGGAGACTCGCTTGCTATCCGCATACTCGGCTTCAATGTCACCCCGCCGATTGCCAACATGTAAGGCAACGCCAGCAGCATCGTGCCAAAACCTAACGCAACCAATCGGGCCACGCCTTCTCGCATCGTCCAATGCTTCCGGAATATGAGCAGTACAATGACCGCACTCATCGAGAGGGACACAAGAAGCCCTTCCGGGCGGACTAAATAAGCCGCCCCGGAAGCCATTCCGCACCAACAAAAACCGCTGACCTTCGAGGCCCGAACTGCACGAATTCCAAACGCCAAAGCCGTCGCTAAGAAGAACAGGTACCAGGCTTCCGTTAAGCCGTCGGATGTCGTCCGCGCGGAGACGGGTAAGACTTGAAACAACGAAGCCGCCGCAAAGCCACTGAAGCGACTGAACAGCATCCGCCCAATGGCGTAACTCGGAAAAACCAACAACACCGCCGCAATGATCGACGCAATTTGTGTGCTGTAAAGCATCTGGTCGCACAGTTGCCCGTCATAGACTTCTCGCACAACCTTTGAGGTTGCGAGCACGGCGAGTGGATAACCCGGTGGATGCGGCGGCAGCCCATGTTTCATCACATCGAGTGGTGTTTTGCATGGGTATTCTGTATTCGCGTCCAACGGCGATTCGTATTGAAGCGCTAATTGGGCGAACCCGATACTGTCTCGGGCAGTCGTGTAGGTATGAAAGAAGAGCCAAGTATGCACCGCAACCGCGATGACCACCAAAACCACCAGACGGAGCCAATCGTTAGGCTCGGTGATCCGCGCCGCAGTCACCTCGTCTACACTGGCACCGGCATGGGTTAGGTTGGCCATTCTGGGGCGGCTCCGGACAAACTCTGACTTTTGAATAAATACGAAGTGTGGATGGTAGGCGATGCCTGCATCCGTCGTCAAGGCAGGGTCCGCCGGCTCGATCCGGGAATTGCGGGAGATCTTTCCGTGTTGGTCATTACTACAACGATCGGGATTCCCGAAACGGAATGGACCTGGGAGTACGCCCGGTCCGGTGGACCCGGCGGCCAAAACGTCAACAAGGTGGCGTCGAAAGCAACACTTCGATGGGCGTTTGACGCAAGTCCGACCGTGCCAATCGAGGTCAAATTCCGACTCCGAACCGCACACCCATCCCATTTGACACAAGAAGGGGAATTCCTCGTCACGTCCCAAAAATATCGGGATCAAGAGCGTAACCGAGACGATTGTTTACAAAAGCTTGCCGCAATGGTCCGCCGTGCTGCCAACCCACCAACACCTCGCAAAGCGACTAAACCCAGCAAATCCGCTAAACGTCGTCGCCTCGCCGACAAGAAGCATCAAGCGAACCGCAAATCCGAACGTCGCGGCCCCGGTGATGATTAGCAGGGTGTTGAAAAACCCGTAGTTTCCTTCGGAATAAACCTGCCTGAGCGATTGTTTTGAGCCCCGGTCGTCGAGGCACCACTTGGCGACCGGGAG
>JAYVXO010000104.1:0-17941 GCA_043785105.1 Fimbriiglobus sp. | reverse complement strand
TGGGGTGGGGTGGAACCTCGCCCCCCCTTAAGCCCCCCGCAGACGGGGGGAGAGAAGAATCTGGCTCCCTCCCCGTCTGCGGGGAGGGTTGGGGTGGGGTGGAACCTCGACCCCCCTTAATCCCCCCGCAGACGGGGGAGAGAAGAATCTGGCTCCCTCCCCGTCTGCGGGGAGGGTTGGGGTGGGGTGGAAGCCTCGACCCCCCTTAATCCCCCCGCAGACGGGGGGAGAGAAGAATCTGGCTCCCTCCCCGTCTGCGGGCAGGGTTGGGGTGGGGTGGATTTCAACACCCAATACACCCAATTCTTGGCCTAACCGCGAAGCATGTCGCACAATAAACGCATCATCCCTCTCCGAGGCTTCGCGTCATGGCTGCTCATTCCAGTGAACTCATCGTCAGCGTGTCCGGGATTCGCGGGGTCATTGGGGACAGCCTCACGCCGGAAGCGGTCAGCCGGTTCGGGGCGGCGCTCGGGACGTACTTGCACGGTGGGCGAGTTGTTGTTTCCCGCGACAGTCGGCCCAGCGGGGAGATGTTCAAACACGCGGTGTTCGCCGGGTTGTTTAGCACCGGGTGTCAGGTCGATGACATCGGGATTGCCCCCACGCCGACGGTCGGGATTGCCGTCCGGAATCTCGGCGCGGTGGGTGGGATTCAGATCACCGCCAGTCACAACCCGGCGCCGTGGAACGGGCTGAAGATGTTCGGTGCCGACGGTGCGGTACTGTCGGCGGAGAAGGGCAAGCAGGTGCAGAAGCTGTTCGAGAGCGGCCAATTCAAACGGGTGACGTGGGACAAAATCGGCGGGGTGCGGATTCCGCCCGACGTGCTGGAAGACCACCGACGGTTGGTGATGGATCAAATCAGTGTCGCTACGATTGCCAGCCGAAACGTGCGGGTGTTCCTCGATGGCAACGGCGGCGCGGGCGGACCGTTGGGGGTGCAATTGCTGCAAGACCTCGGGTGTGAAATCGTCCAACACAACTGCATCGCCAACGGCGAGTTCGCCCACGACCCCGAACCGACGCCCGCACATCTCGTCGATGTCGCGCCGTGGGTGAAGCAAACCGGGAGTGCCATCGGGTTCGTACTCGATCCGGATGCCGATCGGCTGTCGTTGATCGACGAAAACGGCACCTGCGTCAGCGAAGAATCGACGCTGGCGTTAGCCGTGAAGTATCGGCTACGGCAACACCCCGGCCCGGTCGTGGTCAACATGTCCACGTCACGGGTGATTCAGGACTTGGCACAACAAGCGGGCTGCGACTTTTCCCTCTCCGCCGTGGGGGAAGCCAACGTCGTCGATCGGATGCGTGGCACACGGGCCGTCATCGGCGGTGAAGGCAACGGCGGCGTGATCGACCCGCGTGTCGGCTGGGTGCGTGATCCGTTCATCGGCATGGCACTCATCCTCAGCTTAATGGCCGAAGAGAACCAAACGCTGTCCGAACTGCTCGCCGAATTACCGCAATACTCGATGCTCAAAACCAAGTTCGCCGTCAACCGCGATAAACTGAGTTCCGTGCTAACCGCGATCGAAAAGAAGTGGCCGGATGCGACCGCGAACAAGCTTGATGGTTTGCGTCTCGACGGCCCGGACTGGTGGCTCCACGTCCGCCCCAGCAACACCGAACCCGTCGTCCGCATCATCGCCGAAGCCCCGACGATGGAACTGGCGCAGCAACTCTGCGATGAAGCCGGGGCACTGTTGGTGTAACTCAAATTATCCAAGAATACGATTCACCACAGAGGGCACGGAGAGCCACAGAGAGAAATCCAAAACAAGTATTTTTCTTCTCTGTGGCTCTCCGTGCCCTCTGTGGTGAATACGATTTCTAGGTGGTTCCGCTATCTTCCACGGTGGGTAATTCGGAGGATTGGACCATGACTGACGATGACCGCAATGAAGCGCTCGACCATGCGGCAGCGGTGCTGGCGTTGGCGACTAAAGTGGCGGTGCTGACTGGCGCGGGCGTGTCGGCGGAGAGTGGCGTGCCGACGTTTCGGGCGAGTGACGGCCTGTGGGAAGGACACCGCATTGAGGATGTCGCCACGCCGATGGGCTTTGCGAAGAACCCGGCTTTGGTGTGGCAGTTTTACAACCAACGCCGGGCCAACGTGAAGTTGGTCACGTCGAACCCCGGCCACGATTCACTGGTTAAATTGGAACAGCGGTTCGACGGGGACTTTACCCTTGTCACACAAAACGTCGATGGCCTGCATCTGGTGGCGGGCAGTCGGAACGTATTGGAAATTCACGGCAGTTTGCGACAAACGCGGTGCCTCGGTTGTCGCAAGATCGAAGACCGTGGCACGGAAGTTTTGACGGATCGCCCCGAATGCCCAGGCTGTGGCGGACTGCTTCGCCCCAACATTGTCTGGTTCCACGAAAGCCTACCATCGGACGTGTGGGACGCCGCCCAAATCGCGGCGCACGAGTGCGATGTGTTGCTGGTGGTCGGCACCTCGGCGGTGGTCT
The DNA here is from genome assembly GCA_043785105.1 of Fimbriiglobus sp. GTDB lineage: Bacteria > Planctomycetota > Planctomycetia > Gemmatales > Gemmataceae > Fimbriiglobus. Next base: position 15,461 of record JAYVXO010000104.1, on the reverse strand, counting down.
ACCCGGCGGCGGACTTGATCCCGATTGCCAAGGGTGATCGCGGCTTGAAGCCGATCGCCGGAACCGTGATCGAGTTCAACCTCTCGCGCACCGATGCTAGCCAACTCGCCGACATCGGCATCTACGGGCCGTCCGGGGAAACGCTGCCGCTGTTGTGCGACCGCTTGGGACTGTAACCGGGAGACCGAATGACTGCGACGCGACTCGATGGCAAACTCTTGGCTCAGACGATCCGTGCCGAAATCGCGGCGAAGGTCACGGCACGCACGGCAAGAGGCAAGACGCCACCCGGCTTGGCCGTGGTGCTGGTGGGTGAGAATGAAGCGTCGCATTCCTATGTCCGCAACAAGCAAAAGGCGTGTGGCGAAGTTGGCATCCGCAGTTGGTTGCATCACCTGCCCGTGGAAACGAAGCCAGACAAGCTCGACGACTTGCTCGAAGAATTAAATGACAACGACGCCGTTCATGGCATCCTCGTGCAACTCCCACTGCCACCGCACATCAAAGAAGACTTCGTGACACGGGCGATTGACATCTACAAAGACGTGGATGCGTTTCACCCGCAAAACATCGGCTTGTTGGCGATCGGCCAACCGCGTTACTACCCCTGCACGCCATTTGGTTGCATTCAATTACTGCGTCGCAACGGGATCGAACTGGCGGGGCGCGAAGTCGTAATCGTGGGGCGCAGCAACATCGTCGGCAAACCACTCGCGCTCATGATGATGCAACGCCCCACGAAAGAGAACCTCGCGGGGTGTGACGCCACCGTGACCGTGGCCCACACCCGGACCCCGGACCTCGGCGCCGTGTGCCGTCGGGCGGACGTGCTGATTGCGGCGGCTGGGAAGGCGGGGCTTATTACGGCCGGCATGGTAAAGCCCGGTGCGACCGTGATTGATGTGGGAACCAACCCCGTAAATGGTAAACTCGTGGGGGATGTCGCTCCGGACGTTTGGGACGTGGCAGGGGCGATGTCACCCGTACCCGGTGGCGTGGGGCCGATGACGATCACGATGTTGCTCGATAACACGCTCCGGGCTGCCCAGTTCATCGACGGTTAATTCGGAATGGGATGACCTATGAACCTGAACCTGACGACAGCCACGCGCTACGGGTTGAACGTGCTGGCCTTGCTCGGCATGTCGATCGCGTTCTATTTGGGGTCGTCGATTTTCATCCCGCTCATCATCTCCGTGCTACTCGCCACCATCCTGTACCCGGCTGCCAAGTGGCTGAACCACCGACTGAAGATGCCGTGGTTTTTTGCGTGCCTGATTAGCATCATGGGACTGGTGATCCTGCACCTCGCCATCATCACCGCCGTCGCCACCTCCATACCCCAACTCATCAACAAGTTACCGGCCACCGAGGAAAAGTGGCAAGAGAAGTATTCCGAACTGGTGCAACGACTAGGCGAAATGGCGCCGTTTTCGATCAACGAAATCTTTCCACCCGAGGCCGCCCACTCGAAGTTTTACAAAGGCGTGAAGCAGCTTTCGTCGGACGAGAACATCTCCAACTACCTGCAAAAGATCGCCGGGTTCGGCCTGGAACAAGTCTCGCAACTGGTGCTGATTTTGTTCATCACGCTGTTCATGTTGGTCGAAGGCGAGATGTTGGCGAAGAAGGGGCGTGCCATCTTCGGGCCGAGTCAAGAGGCCCAAACCCGCGTGACGAGTGCGCTGGCGGAAATGGCCGAAGCGGTCCGGACGTATCTCGTCTGGCGGACCATCATCAACCTGGGTTTGGCGATCGTGTTGGGCGTGGTCTATCGCTACGTGTTCAAACTGGAGCAGTGGTACTTGTGGGCGGTGTTGGCAGCAGTGCTGAGCTACATCCCGTACATCGGCACCATCGCCGCCGGGGCGCCACCGTTGGTCGAAGCGCTTATCTCCGGTCGCCCCGATACGATGGTCGGGATTTTGGTGTTTTACACGGTTGTCGTCACCGTCGAAGGCTACCTCGTCGTGCCGTGGGTGATGGGGCGGAGCATGGACTTGAACGCCACGACCGTGATGCTGGCGTGCTTGTTCTGGCACCTCGTGTGGGGAATCGCCGGGCTGTTCTTGGCCATGCCACTGATGGCGGCGATTAAGGCGGTTTGCTTACACGTCGAGGGGTGGAATGCGTGGGGGCAACTCATGAGTTCCGGCCAACACATTGAACTGCCGATGGTCGATCCGGACCAACGCCTCAAGGACATCGCCGACCAAGCGAACAACAATGGGGACGCCACCGTCGAGATTGACTTGAGCCAGACACCGTTGTCTTCCGCAACCGATCCGAACCGACGCTAACACGCACGAGGTTTGCCATGCCAGACGAACAAGACCCACCCCGCCGACGCCGTGATTGGGGCGACGAACCCGAGAAGAATCGGCGCGACGATTCACCGGACGAGTTTGAAGACGAGTTCGACGACCGTCCCGGACATCGGCGCCGTGAACGTGCCGACTATGAACGCGAACACCGCTCCGGGCTGATCCTCACACTGGGCATCGTGAGCATCACGATCAGCACGTTCTGTCCGTTTCTCCCACTTCCCCTGAGCGTCGTCGCGTGGATGATGGCGAACAACGATCTGCGTGCGATGGACGCCGGCGAGATGAACCCCAAAGGCCGCAGCAACACGCACGGCGGCAAAATCTGCGCGATTGTCGGGTTTTGCCTCGGGCTGTTCTACGCGGTGATTATGCTCCTGTACTTTGGCTTAGTTGCCGGAATCTTCCTGTTCAGGCAGTGATCGGGCGATTTCCTGGTGTCGGGCGAAACCCCGTTCACAAAACCTACCACGAACCCCCTCAGCCACGGCTTCGCCACAGGTACCACGTTGCGATGGAGCGATAGGGTTGCCAGGGGGCGGCTAACGCGATGAGGTCTTTGGCGCGGGGGAGTTCTTCGAGTTGGTACACGTCTTTGACGGCGGCGCGGAGGCCGAGGTCACCGACGGGGAGAACGTCGGGACGACAGAGGGAGAAGATGAGCAGCATATCGACGGTCCACGGCCCGATGCCGAACAGCGGCAGTAACGTTTCGCGGACCGTATCGCTGTCAGCGCCGAGCAACTTCTTGCCGTAGCCGCGATTCGTTTGAAAGTGCTGAGCAAGCCCGGTGATCGTCCGTTGCTTCGCACCAGAAATACCGCACGCCTTGAACTCTTCAACGGTTAATTGCAGCACGCGGGCCGGAATGATTTTGTTCTTCACCTTCGTCCGGAACTTCGCGGTGATGGATTGCGCCGCCTTCACGGAGATGAGTTGCGAGATCACCGCCCGCACGAGGGAAGCGAAGATGTCCTGCTCCGGTACTAGCGTACACGCTCCGACTTTCGTGATGATCGGCACCAGTTGCGGTGAGTTCGCCTTGAGGTGCGTTTCGGCGGCAATCAACAGGGTGGCGAAATCGGTAGACATGGCGTGTGCGCGGCCTCGGAAGTCCGTGGGTTTTAGCGACGACGCACGGCACGTCGTCGCAATAGTGTACGGATTTGAAGTGTAATTAACACCACTGCAAGGATGCCAAATAGCGCCACAAGCAGAACGACCTTGTCGCGGATTTCGTCCCATTTTCGTTGTTCAACTACAGCATCCGCTTCAGCCGGAACTGCATCACTGGGTAACGCGACATCGGCGCCTTCGGGTGGCAGCTTCGCCACGGCTTCCCGTGTCGCGGTTCGGTGCGCCATCAGGATTTTGCGGTTCGTGTAGCCTCGGCCCCAAGTGCATTGGTCGAAGATTTGGTCGGCCTCGCGCAACTGCCCGTTGGCGGCGTAGACCTCCGCGAGGAGCCACAACATCCGGGTGTCGTCCGGGGACCAGAGCAGCAGTTGTTGCACGATGGCGAGGGCGTCTGGTGGCAGCTTCGCCTTCTCGGCGGCGGCGAGTTGTCCCGGCTCGTACTGCCCGGCTTCGTTCACGAACTTCAGCGCTGGGGCATCGGATTTTGCGGGGAACAGCGGGTATACATTTTGCACCTCGGGCGGTTCACGTAGCAATGTTTCTTGATGCCGCAACCGCAGCCAGCGTGCGTAATAATCTCGTTCCAGCTTTACGAGCCAGCGGGTTTGGTCGGCGTTCGCGCCGGGTAACAGGGCGGGCGGTTCGGCGTCAAACGTGGCTAACCCATGAACCCGAATCGCGTCGCTCCATTCGCCACGGGCCGCGTGCGCATGGGCCAATGTCACCAGTGCAACGTAGTCCGGCACCCGATCCCGTGTCCGCGCTTCCAACAGGTTGACCGCGTCCGCTGCCTTGCCGATGCGGATGAAATCCACGGCGAGTGCCACCTGATCCGGGTTCTTGCCGCGTTGTTCGATCCGCAACTTCGCGGCGCCGCGAAACGTCGCTTTTCCATCGAGCGTATCGGGCAACGCTGGGTTCACGGCATTGAGTCGATCGTCCAGAAACGACTTGAATTGCGGCACATAGGGCAACTCCAACCCCCGAGTTGCCTCCACCCGAAACGGCGTCGGCTCCGCAGCGGTGTAAATGCCCGCGTTCGCGTTCGCAACAGCAGACAAAATCAGCAGCGATACAACCCAACGCGCCACAGGCGAACTCCGCACAAGAAGGCCCTTCACCCCGTCACTTCGCTGATTGTATCGCATCCGCCGTTTCCACGCGCTTCAACCAACGATCCAAGACGAACGTGCCGAACGGGACGACAGACGCCACCGCCGCTGCTAGCCAAAACGGGGCCGACCACCACGGCCGACGGACAGTCACTTCCACCACACTCAGGCAGAACAACACGAACAGTCCGCCGTGAAGCGAACCGACAATCTTCACTGCAATCGGGATGTCGGCGAGGTATTTCAGCGGCATTGCAATCAGCAGCAAGATGAGAAACGAACACCCTTCGATAAACCCAATCACCCGTAACCGGCCAAGCGGCGTGTTCAACATGTGTCGAATAACCTGAAGTTGAAAAGTAACTGCTCAAAACATCTGATTCGCAGATCCGAATCGTTAGTTCACTAGCGCCCGGTAAACAGCACCGAACCGCGACCGAGTAGCATTTCGAGTTCATCGACCTGAACGGCGGTGGGGTTCACGGAGTAGTCGTTGCTGAGTTTGAACTGGGCGGCTTTGCCGGACAGATCGCGGATGCTCAGATACACCGGACACGGCCCGCGATTTCGTTTCAACACCGACGCCAAACCATCCAATTTCCGGATCGTGTCTTCGTGGTCATCATATTGCATCCGGATGACAAGCCCGCGTGTCAACTCTTTACGGGCTTGGTCCAATGTCATCACTTTTTCGACAATCACATCCGGTTCGGATGAGCCGTCGCGCCATTCGACGTGGCCTTCAAATAACAACATACTGTCTTCAACAACCTCCTCCTTGAACCGCGTGTATTGATCCGACCATAACACACACTTGGTTTGCCCGGTGAAGTCTTCCAGTCGAAAAATAGCGAACCGCGTCCCTTGATTGCGACCCGCTTTAATCACCCGCGTATCAAACTGCGTCACCATGCCACCGAGACGCACCTCGGCCCCGGCGTTGAGCTTCAACACCTGAGCGGAATCGTGGGTGCGGAAGCGACGCAGTTGCTCGTCGAACTGTGCGAGTGGGTGGCTGGAGATGTAGAAATCGAGCGATTCCTTCTCGAATTTCAGCTTTTCCAGCTCCGGCCATTCGTCCATTTCGGGCAAGCCTTCGCCGAACTGGAACCCCGTTTTCGGTGCGTGACCGTTCACTTCAGGTTCGTCGTCGAAGATGTCCAACAGGCTCTTTTGCCCGCGCCGTTTATCGTCCGCTTTGTTGTCCGCCGCCTGTGCTGCACGTGGCAACGCCATGATCGAAGCGGCGCGTTTATTCTTGCCGAAGCAATCCATCGCACCGGCTTTGATAATCTTTTCGATGGCGGCTTTTGTCACAGTCCGCAAGTCAACACGTTCGCAGAAATCGAAGAGATCCTTGTAGAGACCACTGGCACGGACTTTCACAATCTCTTCCGCAGCGCCACGCCCCAACCCTTTAATTGCGGTCAGGCCGAATACAATTTTACCGTCAACAACATCAAAGTCCGGCTGCCCCTTGTTCACATCGGGCGCCAGTACATCCACGCCCATTTTCCGCGCGTCGGCAATGTGATCGACCAAGATGTCCCGTTTGTTGCTATCGTCAATCTCCGATGACAACAGCGCAGCCATGAACTCCGCCGGATAATACTTCTTCAAGTAAGCCGTGTGATAGGTTACATGAGCATACGCGGCACTGTGAGATTTGTTGAACCCGTACCCGCCGAACTTCACGATCTGCCCGAAGATTTCGTCCGCTTTGTCGGCGGTCATCCCGTGTTTCATGGCACCAGCGATGAAATCGACTTTGCGGGCATTGATGATGTCGTGGTTCTTCTTGCTGATCGCCTTGATACACGCATACGCCTTCGATAACTCAATCCCGCCCATGCGGTTTAACATCCGCATCACTTGTTCTTGATACACCATCACACCGTAAGTCTCACTCAGCACTTCTTCCATGATGGCGTGCGGATACTCGGGCTTCTTGCGGCCATGCTTACACTCGATGTATTCATCCACCATGCCGCCCTCAAGCGGACCGGGACGATACAACGCGGTACAGGCGACAATGTCACGGATGTTGTCGGGCTTCATACGTTTCAATAGTTCGCGGATTCCTTCCGATTCAAATTGAAACACACCCTTGGCATCCCCGCGTTGTAAGAGTTCATACGTGCCTTGGTCGTCGAGCGGAAGCTTATACACATCAATCGTCACGCCGCGTGTCTTCTGGATTAACTTCAACGCATTGTCAAGAAGTGTGAGCGTGCGCAGCCCGAGGAAGTCCATCTTCAACAAGCCGACTTTTTCGATGTCCCCCATTTCCCATTGTGTGGTCACAACCGCATCCGCATTGTTTTTTTCAGCATCATCACCCTTGCGGGTTGCACGCTGTACTGGCACATAATCTGTAATCGGTCCGTTAGCAATCACCACACCGGCAGCGTGCGTGCCCACACCGCGATTCATCCCTTCCAGCTTGCGCGCAATATCGACCCATTGGCGTGTGATCGGGTCGTTGTTATACGCATTGCGGAAGTCTGGAGATTGTTCGAGGGCATCCTTCAAGCTGAGTGTAATGGCCCCCTTCATGGGGACAAGCTTGCACATCATGGTCACTTTTTCGAGCGGGATATCAATGACCCGCCCGACATCTTTGAGTGCTGCTTTTGCGCCCAATGTGCCAAAGGTGCCAATCTGAGCGACCGACTCGGCGCCATATTTCTTGCGCACATATTGAATAACTTTCTCCCGCCGTTCTTGGCAGAAGTCGATGTCAATATCGGGGGCTTCACTCCGGTTCGGGTCGAGAAATCGCTCGAACAACAAGTCGTAATCGAGTGGATCAACGTGACTGAGATATAACACATAACTCACAATCGCGCCGCAGCCGGAACCCCGTGCGGAGCACGGGATTCCTTCTTCACGGGCAAACCGCACGAAGTCCCACACGATCAGAAAGTAACTGGCGAACTTCATCCGGCAGATGATGCCCAACTCGTGTTCGAGCCGGTCTAGCACTTCTTTTCGGGGGTTATCGCCGTACCGTTCCTTCACCCCTTCGTGACACAGTTGGGTCAGGTATTGTTCCGGGGTCAGGTGGTCGGGTTGCTTAAAGACCGGGTAGTGGCGTTGCTTAAAGTCGATCTGGATGTCAACTTGCTCGGCAATCTGGTGGCTTCGCGCCACGGCGTCGGTGAACTCGGGGAATAGCTTATACATATCTTCTGGGGACCGCACATAGTACGGATTCGGTAGCTTCCCCTCGGGATATTGCCTCTTACGTGGGTCACGCTTTTTGCCGGTGTTGATACAAAATAACACGTCATGGGCTTCCGCATCGTCGGCACACAAGTAGTGTGCGTCCGCAGTCGCCACCAGCGGAATGCCTACTTTGTTGGCGATATCAACCGCCACGGGTGTGCAGATGTCTTGGAGGTCGATGCCGTTGTTTTGGATCTCAATGTAGAAGTCGTTCTTGAAGACTTTGCTAAACCACTTCGCCAACTTGGCCGCTTCGTCGTGGCGATCCTTAAGGATGTGTTGATTGAACTCCCCAGCCAAACACCCGCTCAGGCAGATCAACCCTTCGCTATGTTCTTCCAAAATCTCCCGGTCGATCCGCGGGTGGTAATAGAACCCTTCGAGAAACGCGATCGAGGACAGCTTAATCAGGTTCTTAAAGCCGACGTTGTTTTTTGCTAACAACGTGAGGTGGCTATACGCTTCGCCTTGTCGTGCCGCCTTCTTCTCGCGGCGGTTGCCGGGGGCGAGGTAGGCTTCGTAGCCAATGACCGGGTTGATCCCCGCGTCCTTGCACGTCCGGTAAAACTCGATCGCGCCGTACAGGTTGCCGTGGTCCGTGATCGCGCACGCAGTCATGCCCAGCTTTTTGGTTTGTGCCACCAGCTCCGGGATTTTGTTCGCGCCATCAAGCAGGCTGTAGTGCGTGTGCAGGTGCAGGTGGGCAAACTTGCGGTCAGCCATCGGGATTGGCCCAGCGTCGGTGAACAAATGGATAATCGGTTGCAGTGTTTTATATCGTCCGGAGGGCCGTTACCGGAAGAGGAAGTGCAGGACGAGGCCCCGGCGGTCAAACGAAAAACCCCGGCACAACCGGAACGGTCGTGTCGGGGCGGGGTTGGAATCGGCTCGACTTACTCGTGCGGCTCGGGGTCGGAGATGTTGCGACCGAAGCGGGCTAGCAGCATTTGCACGGCTTGAATGGTTTGCCATTCGTTGAAGCCCAACTTCACCACGGTTCCGTCTTCGTTGGCTTCGATGTTCTCGACGGCGATCGTCACACCCTTGTGGAGGTAGTCAAAAATTTCGGACAGCCGCGCCGCTTGGGCGCCGCTCAGTTTGTGCGGTAGCGGTGGAATGTCCTCGTCGTGTGCGCTCCATTCGGTCGGGACCATCGGCTGAATTTTTTTGCTCAACGCAACAGACAACCGGCCACCGGCTTCGGCAAGTTCTTCCGCCCGAACCGTCTGGGTACCGCCCTGGTTGGCGGACGCTTTATGGTGCGCCACCCGGCGGGCTTCGATCTCTTCCATCGTGCCGAACAGCAGCATCGTCCGACCAATGGAAAGTTGGTCGCCGGCCCGCAACCGTCGAATTTGTACTGTGGCCCCGTTCACACGGGTGCCGTTGGTGCTATCGAGGTCGGTCAGAATCACGTCGCCTTCTTCGGTCTGAATTTTCGCGTGGTAACGGCTCACCCGTTCGTCATTCAGGCGCAGGACGTTGCCTTCTTCGCGGCCAATCGTGACGGGTACGGGCAAATCCCGGAACACCCGCCCTTTATCGACGCCTTCCAGGACAAGAAATGTCACGGTGCGCATTCGGAATCCTTCTGAGGAGCCAATGTACGGGTCGAAAAAAGGCTTGCGACCACTCGACAGCAACCAATCAAGCTATAGCACAGGATGTTCACAATGCCATTGCGACCCTGCTGCTTCTACCGGAGTTTACCAGATTTGCCGACAGTACTAAACAAGATTCTGATTTTTATCGGAATCGAGTGCCGAGAAAGTCGCCAGCAATTGTTCCATCAGTTGAAAACTGAACTCCGATTGCTCGACCGGGCAACCGTGGCAAACGTCACAATTCGGCAAACTACGGAACCACGTCAGTTGGCGTTTGGCAAACTGACGGGTGCGCAGTTGGATCGTTTCCAGGGCGGTTTCATGGCTCAGTTCGCCTCGTAGTACCGCAGCCAATTCCCGATAGCCCAATGCCTGTGCCGCTTCTTGACTTATCGGTTTGAATAACAGCAATAATTGTTCCACTTCAGCCAACCAACCGGCTTGCATCATCGCTTCCACGCGAATGTTGATGCGATGGTACAACACCTCGCGCGGCCATTCCAGTACGACACAGGGAATTTTGGCGGGTGCGGGAGTCGGCTTCAGGGGGTCGGCAAAACTCGGGTTGTCCCAACTTTGTTGGAACGAACTGATCGGTTGCCCCGTGAGTTCAAACACTTCCAGTGCCCGCACCACGCGGCGAACGTCGTTGGGGTGAAGCCGCGCTGCGCTCTTGGCATCAACTCGTTGGAGTTTTTCGTGAAGTGCTACCTTGCCGATTTCCTCCGCTTCGGCTTCCAATCGGGCACGGATCGCGGGGTCAACCGGCGGCGAATCGAACAGGCCGCACAACAACGCCTTCAGGTAGAACGGCGTCCCGCCAACGAACAGCGGCTTTTTCCCCCGACTGCGAATATCACGGCACGCTTCCGCAGCACGTTCGAGCCACCACGCGACATTAGCGGATTCCCACGGATCGAGTACATCAATCAGATGATGCCGGACGCGGGCTTGATCGGCCCGACTCGGCTTCGCCGTGCCGATGTCCATGCCCCGATACAGCGTCATCGAATCCAGAGCGATGATCTCGGCGTTCACACGCTCCGCCAACTCCAGCGCAAGCCCCGATTTCCCGGACCCCGTCGGCCCAGTCAAAATCCAAGCATTAGCAAAAGTAGACGGGTGCGGCGGCATGGTGAGATGATTTACAGAAGGTCGGTAAATTCTTCGACAGTCAACCCGCTATCCCGGATCAACGCCCTGAGTGTCCCGCTTGGAATCGACCTATTTCCATGAACCGGCACTGACAGGTTGAAAGGATGAAAGTCTCTTTTCAGGATGTGGTGACTTCCGCTAATTCGATCAAGCTGGAAACCAGACCTCTCAAAAGCGCGGATCACTTCCGCACCAGTAACTTGAGGCAATTTAGGCATCGAGCCATACCACTTTTGCGCCCGGAATGTCCTGAGAAAAGGTATCTAACCAGGGGATTTCCGTGCCTGATTCTCGGTAGGACTCGATTAAACCATTTGCGGCTTCTTTAATATTTTCGATGGCTTCGACTTCGGATTCGCCGCAGCTTGCACACCCAGGAAGGTTTAGCGCGACTACGGAGAATTGCTCCTCGTCATCCTCTTTTGAAATGAGGATGTGTAGCTGAATTGCAGTGGATTGATGGATCTGTTGCATGGGTTCTTACTCGGAAATCAATTGCCATTCTCTTCGATCTTGCATCTGCCACATCGTCTTCAGAAGTACTCTAACTGCTGGCGACGAAAATTGCTACGGGGTCAGTTTACGACACGCGGAAGATCACGAACGTGCTGGTGCGGGCGACGACGGGTTGAGTTTTGATCCACGCGATCAGTTCGAGCAATTCCGGGCGGCGGTCGGGGCAGGCGTCCAAGAGCGTGTTGCTGACGGCGAAGACGCCGTTGTTCGTTGCTTGGCGCACGGTGTCCGGCGTGGCGTTCTTCAACTGATGAACGGGAACCAGGTGAAACGGCGGGAGCAGAATCGCCGAATCGGCGCCGTAGTACCAGACGTGTAACGTTGGTTCGTTGTTCTGCGACCACCACGTTTTGAGTTCCGGCAGTCCTTGCCCCCAATCGGCGTTCGAGTCGCTCAACACGTCATGGCACCGCGACGGGCCGCCCCACAATTGGTTGGCATACTGCAACCCTTGTGAACCCACAAGTACGTTGATTATCACAAGGCTGCCCAGCGCGACCCAAGCGGCGATGAAGTGCAACCGACTCCGATTCACGCTACACGCAACGGCCAGATTGACGAGCAAAAACGCCAGGAGCGGAAAGACCAGCCGAATCCCGATTTGCACGCGGCAGTTGAAACTAAACAGAAACAGTGCGAGCGTTGCGACACCAACGGGATTCAGCATCGCGCGCGGACGAGTTAACAAGACGAGTGCCAGTAGCAAGATCATTGGCTCGGGCAACTTTACGGATAGTGCGACTGGGAAGTAATACCAGCACGCCCGCTTGTGGTATTCGCCCAACACGTAGGCACCGTGGCCGAGGATGTTGTGCTTGATTTGTTGCGCCAAGCCTTCACCCGCGTTCGTGAAAATCGACAGGTTCTCCGAGACGGGTAACATGATTCGCTTCGTCGGGCCGTCAGGTAACTCCGTTGCCCATTCCACGAAGGTGTGTTCCGTTTGCCAGTCCGATCCACAGTAGGCAAACGCGCACACGATGCCGATCAACCCGGCGTTGAAAACGTCCCAACGCAACTGAAACGTCTTCGCCCAAACGGTTCGCCACGTGACGCCGGCATTCCAAACGGGTATGCACCCCAGCACCACAAACAAAATCGGCACGAACGCAAACGCGGACGCCTTCGAGATGAGTGCTACGCCGTACCACAACCCCGGCACCAGCACCCGTTGCCGCCAGTTGCCGGTGCGCCCGGTGTACCAGTGGTACGCGGTAGCCAGGGTCGTTCCGGTGATCGCAATGTCGGTCGTTGCGAGTCCGGCATGGGCCAACAAACTCGGTTCAAAGGCCAGAAACCCACACGCAAACCGCCCACCCCACGACCCGCCCAGTAATCGGCCCCAGCGCATTCCATAAATCAACAGCAGCCACCAGAACGGCAGGTTGCCCAGGCGTGCGATCGGCAGCAGAGTTCCGAGTTGGGCGTATGGATCAAACGGTTCGCCACGATGACGTTCCCACAGGTACAACGGCAACGTTTGAACATCCACCGGCAACGGCATCGTGCCAGCCGACATCAGCGGTTTGTAGCTGCCCGTCCGCCAACAGTCGAGACCCTTGGCGATGTAAAACGGTTCATCAAACGTGGCACCCAGTGGCGCCGTATTGTGGAGACAAAGCGCCGACGACACCACCGCAATGACGAAGAGCCAAGCCAAGTCGATCCAAGTGATACGAGCCGAATCCATAACGAATCACACGCAAGGAAAGCGAACTAGCCCGGATCATTCCTTTCACCACGGAAGACACGGAAATCACGGAAAAAATCATGAACTAAAAGTACGGGGTTAGGACTTACGGAGTGCAACTGGGTTTGCCGTAGGATGGACGATTCCAAGCCAAAAACGCGGAGGATCACGAAAACACGAAAGCACGAAATGGAACCCCGATATTCAGGATTATTTCGCGCTTTCGTACTTTCGTGTTTTCGTGATCGGTTTTGGATTCAGGCATGACTGCGTAACTCCTACTGGTGTCACTCGAAGAATTATTTTCTCGGTCCCGACTTGTTGGATCTGAACATTTTCCGTGCATTCCGTGTATTCCGTGGTGAACACTCTGGGTTGTTCAATATCAGAGAGTGGTTCTCAGTTGCAAGGGGATTGTAGCGTGACAGCCGAATTAATAGGTGTGGAAATCCGCAACCCGAACGTCCGCCGGGGTCCGTTTCGCGCCGCGATGTTCGACTTCGATGGCACGCTATCGTTGCTACGCGAAGGGTGGTCCCGAGTGATGGCAGAAATGGGTGCGGAACTGCTGAACGACCCGACGGCGAAGGTGTTCGTCGAACGCGAAATGCTCATGCTGAGTGGCAAGCCGTCGATCTTCCAGATGCAACGACTTGCTGCGATCGCCCAAGAACGGGGGCACCAATCGCCGGACCCGGAGGGTCTGTTAAAAGAGTTCTTGAGGCGACTGTTTGCGATTGCGGATCAGCGCAAAGCACAACTCGCAGCCGGCACCGCAACCCCGGCGCAGTGGTCACCGCGTGGTACTCACGCCTTATTGGACAACCTGCGAAACCGTGGCGTGAAGTTGTACTTGGCCTCGGGCACCGATCTTGAATTTGTTCGCCAGGAAGCGGAGTTGTTGAACCTGACCCACTACTTCGGCGAACACATTTATGCCCCAGCGCACAACACGCCGAACTTCAGCAAGCGGACCGTGATCGAGAAGATTTTGCAGGACAACGCCATCACCAGTGACAAGCTCGTCGGCTTCGGCGATGGCTATTCGGAAACCGTCGAAATGAAACGGGCCGGTGGCGTGGCCGTCGGCATCGCCAGCGTCGAACCACCCGAAACCGGCATCCACGCCATGAAACGCGAAGTCCTCATCGACCTCGGCGCCGACATCATCGTCGCCGACTATGCGATGCAAGACGAACTCGTCGCGTGGTTGTTCGATGAGTGAGGGTCGTATCTTGGTGGTGGAAGTTTGTCTGGTTATCTTCGTTTTCAACCCCACCGGGGTTGTTCGATTAGCCCAGGGTTGAGGGCCGCAGGCCCGGTACCCTGGGACGCTTCCGCCCTGGGATGCGGGTTCCAAGGGCGGAAGCCTCCCAGGGTTTCACCCTGGGCTAAGGGAACAACCCCGGTGGGATTGAAAACCTGTCGTCTGCAAACGGGAACAAATTTCCCACCAACTTCTGTGACGCTTACACCCCTAGGAGGCTTCTCGGAAACTTCCCCCCACGGGTAGCGGACTTCATACACCAACGGGTGGTGTGGTGTTGAAATTCCAACATCCCATCCTGACGTCGATTGAGGGGCGAGGTGATGAAAACTGTGACGAAAATCGCGTTGTTAGCCGTGGCCATTTCGTTGCTGGTCGCGGGTCGCGCGCCGACTGCTGACGCACCGCTTGTGCTGGTGCAAACGATTCAATTGAAGGGCGTTGACGGTAAGCTCGACCACTTGGCGGTGGACGCGAAAGGCCAGCGGTTGTTCGTGGCGAACAAGCCGAACAACACCCTTGACGTTGTGGATTTGAAGGCGGGCAAACTTGTTAAACAAGTCGCGGGCCAAGGCAAAATCTCCGGCGTGGCCTATTCCGCAGACCTGGACATGGTCTACGTGGGCAACGGCGCTGGCGTGTGCAACGGGTTTGATGGCAAGGACTTCAAACAGGTCTTCTCCACGAAAGCTCCGAATGCGGACAACGTCCATTACAACTCGGACACCAAGACCGTTTACGTCGGCCAAGACAACGTCATGTCCGTGCTGGATGCCAAGACCGGCGACGTGAAGGCCACCGTCAAATTGCCCGGCGCTGTTCACGGGTTCAAGATCGACAAAAAAGCTATGAAAGTGTTCGCGGTGTTGACCAAGCCGAACCTGATCGGCGTGGTTGATTTGGTTAAGAACGAAACCGTCGAACAATTCCCGATGTCGAACGCCGACGGCGGTAGCCCGATCGCCTACGATGCGGCGAACAACTTACTGTTCATCGGCTGCCCGAAGAAGCCGATGGTCGTGGTCATGGACGCCAAGACCGGGAAGGAACTGACAAGCATCGTCATCCCGGCTGGCATCGACGACATCCACTTCGATTCGCGCCGGAACCGGCTTTACTGTTCCACCAGTGATAGCGCGTTGGTGGTGATCGAAAAGAAGGGCACACAGTACGAAGTCATCGCCAAGCTGGACACACCGAAGAACTCCCGCACCTGCGTCTGGAGTTCCGGCAAGCTTTACTTGGGCGTGCCAAAAGGTGAAAACGCTGAAGGCCCACAAGTGCGCGTGTACGAAGCCCACCCGGTCGTCGAAGCGAAGTAACGCCGACCGATTTTGGCATCCCGGCTGCTGGTGGAGAGTGGGGAGTGGAGAGTGGAGAGTAAGACCGAAGAAAGATTTTCGAGGCGCCGCCCGCCGCGTTGTTCCA
>JAYVXO010000103.1:0-90635 GCA_043785105.1 Fimbriiglobus sp. | reverse complement strand
GTTGACCGCGAAGTGGCAGATCGTCCAGGATGCCGTCCGCGCGTACCGAACGACTCCGCGATACCGCCTTCAAAATGCCGCGACTGCGTAACTCCTATTGGTCTTAAATCCTGCCTTTTTATTGAAATATGGCTAGGTCGTAGCAACATTTGCTGGACTGTTAAAGATAGAACAGCAGACCGCAAGTTATACAAGACAGATTCTTGGCAGAACGGTTTTGCTAGAAGCTTTGCCAAAGCATTGGGGTTTTGGGAAAGTTCGAAACACGATGACAATTCTAGCTTTTCGGCACGGTGAGCCACTTCTGGTCCTTGGCCGATGCCAAGATCGTGTCGAGGATGTGCTGCGTTTCGAGGGCGTCGCGGAAGGTGGGGCCTGCGGGCTTGCCGGTTTCAAGACCTTGAATGAAGTCCGCGACTTGGTGGACAAAGCTGGATTCGTACCCGATCGCCAATCCGGGCACCCACCACTTGTCCATGTACGGGTGCTCGCCGCCGTTGTCCGTGATGTGGATGGACTTCCAACCACGGAGCTTGCCTTCGTCCTTGTAGTCGAAAATTTGCAGCCGGTGCAGGTCGTGCAAATCCCAGCCGATCGACATGTCTTCGCCGTTGATCTCGAACGTGTAAAGTGCCTTGTGGCCACGGGCGTAGCGGGTGGATTCAAAGTTGGCGAGCGAGCCGTTGGCGAACTTGCCCATGAAGATGCACGCATCGTCGATGCCGACCTTCTCCACTTTTCCGGTCAGGGTGTGCATGCGTTCTTTCACGAAGGTTTCGGTCATCGCGCAAATGCTTTCGATGCCGCCGTTCAGCCAGATGGCCGTGTCGATGCAGTGGGCGAGTAAGTCACCGGAGACACCCGAACCGGCTGCGGCCACGTCGAGACGCCAAAGGCCTTGGCCGCCTTGTGGGAGATCAGATTTAATCGTCCAGTCTTGGAGGAACTTCGCCCGGTAGTGGAAAACTTTCCCGAGGCGGCCTTCGTCAATCAACTGCTTGGCGAACGTCACCGCCGGGATGCGGCGGTAGTTGTACCACACCATGTTCGGCACTTTGGCCTTTTCGACTGCCTTCACCATTTCAAGGCCTTCAACGGCGTTCATGGCCAGCGGTTTTTCGCACAGGATCATCTTCCCCGCTGCGGCTGCCGCGAGCGCGATCTCTTTGTGCAAATTGTTCGGCGTGCAAATGTCAATCACGTCGATGTCGGGCCGCGTGATGAGTTTCTTCCAGTCAGTCTCTACGGACTCGTAGCCCCATTGGTCGGCAAACTCCTTCGCCTTGGCACCGTCGCGGGCACAGGCAGCCTTCAGGACCACCTTGTAGGACGACGGGAAAAATTGCCCGACTTGTTTGTAGGCATTGGAGTGCGCACGGCCCATGAAGCCGTAGCCGATCATGCCGACGTTCAGTGTTTTCGATGCCATGAGAGAGGGTTCCTTTTCAGTTGATGTCAGTTTGCCAAATCAGTTCATGATGCCCATGAATCCGCTATACACTTCGGCAGCTTCGACGAAGCCGAACTTCCGGCGCTCCGCCTCCCGAACGGCTTCGAGGATTTTTTGGTAACAGACGGCACCGTAATCTTGCTCGTCGTCTACGGCAAACGGTGCAAGAAGCGGTTCGCGGTGAGCTTCCCACCAGGTGCGGAATGCCGTCACATTCGCGGGTCGAACGTAGCCGCCGAGGGTGTAGTTCTGCGTGATGGTGGGTTCAAACGCTTCTTCCCAACCGCCGATTGTGTTCAACAACGGTTCAAATAAACTCGTCGCCGGTTCGTACAAACCGTCCGCATCGAGGTTGGCTTGTTGAATGAACTGCGTGAACCAAACATGCCCGCGGGCCATCCAACCCGGCGTAAAATTGGCAGCAAACGTGACGACCGCGAGCGGCATGTTGAAGAGCAATAAATCTTCGGGGTCCACTTTCTCGCCGGTGGGCAACTTGACGGATTTGCCACTGGCAATGTTCTGGTAGGCACTTTTCAACACGTCAATTTCTTGGCGGATACTATCAGCAAGCGGGCCATCGTTGGGCAACGTGCTATCGGCGTCGGGTTGAACTTGGTTCACGAGATCGGGGTGCAGTTTGTAAAGTTGCGCCATCGCAATCGCATCAACTTGCTCGGGACTCGCGGCCAAATAACGATCCAAGACGCTGGCAAGTTGCTCAGTTGGCACCGTGATGAAGAACGGCCTGCCCCAGACGTGTAAATCGGAATCAAAGTCCCGTGCGGTTTGTGTTACGGCAGCAGAACCATCTTTTGCTTTTTTCTTTGCTCGCTGATCTTCCTGCTCTTTGTGCTGCACATTGAGCGCCCCGAGTCCCCAGGCGTTCGCGCGGAATCGGACTTTCGTTAAGCGAACTGCGTCCGCTAGCAAGTCGTCGATCGTCCCCTGCCCACGGAGGTAGGGCAGGATTCTGGTTTGGATAAGTTGCACGTCAACCGGGTGCGAACTGATGTCGAAGCCCACGGCAGATTCCTTCGTGATCGGGTGGGTTACTTCTTTTCAATCGGCTTTTTTGCCGCGAAGTGGTCGTACACTTCCCTGGCAATCTTCGAGATCGTGACTTGTGCGGCGTTATCAATCACCCACCGTTTGTCGTCGTTCTCGTTGGTCAAAATGCAAATCGCAATCGTCGGCTTGCCGCTGAGGTAGATGATCCCCGCATCGGTCCGCGCGTTACTGACCGCCCCCGTCTTGTGGGCCACTGTGGTGCCTGCGGGTAACATCCGCACCATGAGTTCGTTGTCGTGGTTCTTCTTCAAAATGCCAAGCATCTCGTCGCAGGCTTTCGGGGTGACCACTTTACCGGCTTGGATCAACTCCAGGAGTTGCACCATTTCACGGGCGGTCGTCGAACCGAGACCGTACTTCTTGGTTCGCTCCGGATCAATCGAAGTGGTGCTACCTTTGTAAACCTTGGCATGGATTTTGGTGTTCTTGAAGCCGAGTGATTCCATCCGCGTGTTCGTGGCCGGAATACTGATCGTATCGAGAACCATGTTCGTCGCGGTATTGTCCGAAACTGTCACCATTAACCGCAAGGCATCCAATAACCCAAACGTCGCACCCGGTGTGAAGCTGTCCGTCAACACGCCAGCGCCGGGTACTTGGTCGTCTTTCTTGAGGGTGAGTTTCAGGTCAAACTTGTGCTTGCCTTCTTCGACTTGCCAGAAGGTTTCGACCATGATGGCGAGCTTAATCAAACTCGCCGTCGGCATCGGTTCGTCCGCGTTGAGATAGAACTCTTCCCCGGTGACAAGGTGCTTGACCGCAACAGCGACCTTGCCTTTGTGCGCGGTAGCAATCGGCGTGATGCGAGCTTCCAGATCATCCGCACCCGCGAATGACGTGGTTGAAAACAGTAACACGACTACCAGAAAATAGGACTTCACCACACAGCACCTCTTGGGATCGAACCGAGCCACGACCGTTAGGGAGTGGCCCAACCTTCCGCCCTCGATTGGTTACCCGCTCTCAACACTCCGTTTCGTGAGAGGCGGGTTGGGCCACTCCCTTACGGGCGTGGCTCGGATAACTTCTGTCACGCAGCGGCGTACTTCTCGCGCATCTTGTCAAGGAACTTCTTACTTTGGGCCGTGACATCCCAGGCGTTTGGCCAGAAGCAGAGATCGACGCACCACCAATCACTGGGCACACCGGCCGCTTGGATCGCGGGGATGAGCTGATCGAAGTTTAGGCTGCCGGTGCCGAACGGGTTGTGCGTGGAGGTATTGTGTTCGTTCAGCGTGCCGTCGCTGTCGATCAGGTGAACGTGGGTGATGCTCCCCTTCAGCTTCTCAAGCAATTCCAACGCACCACCGGGAAGCGTTTCCTTCGCACCGATTTGGTTAGCACCGATCGCGGCACACATGTGGGCGTGGCAGGTGTCGTACAGCACACCAAAGTTGGGGTTGTTCCGCTTCACACGGACTTCATCCACGAGGGCAAGAATTTCACTCGGCTTGTTGATCGGGAAGCCTGGTTCAAATTCCCAACAGATGCGGATGTTGCGTTGGGCGGCCAGCTTGGCGCACAAATCGAACGCCTTCACGGCGCGCTCGAAGGCTTTCTCGTTGGTGACTTGCCCTTGTTGAATCACGGTGATCGGTTCGACGGTATCGACCCGAATGCAGTCGATGCCGAGGTCGTCCGCGAACATCACGTTCTTGGCAAATGCGGCGATGAACGGGCCGCTGTCTTCAACGGTCAGCAGTTTTTGCGACCACAAATCCGCAGCGAGTGCGGAGAATTTCAACCCGTGGTCGGCGACTTCCTTGCGAAGTTTGGCACGCGACTCTTTGGTCGGGTATGTGTCCGGTCCGGGGTGCGGATTGAACCCACCGAGTTCAACGCCGTCGTACCCCAAGTCCTGCAACTTGTGCAGAATGACGTGAAAGTCGTTCGTGGGGACTTCTTGGTTAAAAATGTACGCCCATGTGCCAATCGAAATGCGTGCTTTCATGCGGTCAACCCCTGGGGGAACAGGAAAAAGATTCGGAAAATGCAAGGAGTCCCATCAAAACGGAGGGCTGTATTCAACAAACCGACCTGGACTACCTTTGGTTATCAAACTAGCATAATACGTTCGATGGTGTAGAACGCCGTTGCAACTAATTTATGAAGAGTGGCCCTCGGAACCACGTTTGTAATCCTGACTTGGAAGTGTGGCAAGCAAAAACTGGTTTTGTAGCGGGTTCGGAATCAAAATTTGGTGATAGTCCCGTGAGTTTGCGACTCTCCGCGCAAGTTCCGGGCTTGGGAAGCGAACTACTAGGACAGACACTGTGTCGGCTTAGAGTCGGCTGGTTTTGATTTTTTGACAATGAGGAGACGCAATGATCGGCACCCGTAGCATCAACACCCGAGGAACGGCGGAACTTGTCCGCAAGAAGGCCCCGCGTCTGGTGCTTGGGCTGGGACTGTCCGGTTTAGCCGCCGCAGTCGAAGCACACTTCCGCAATCTTGGCTGGGAAGTCATCCGCACCGAAAATGGCGATGAAGCCGGGCGACAAGCGCATCGCACACGCACGACAGCCGTTGTTCTCGGCATGGCACCCGCCACGGAAAGCGCCCTACTGACGTGTGCGAAAATTCGCCTGACCCGCCCGACCGCGCGAGTAATCTTGGTTGGCCCTGAAGGGCAACAATTTGCCCGACACGCGAGATTCGCGGGCGCTGTGGGTTACTTACCGGAAAATGCCGGAGTTGCGGCCATCGCCCGTGCCGTGCTGGGCAACTAACCCTGAAAACATGTCACCACGAATCACACGAATAGGACGAATCAGATATCTGGATTCATACGGCGTGCTGACTGAGTATAAAACCGAGACCATCACGTGTGAACTATCACTCGTGATGGTCTCGGTTTTATTCGTCTGATTCGTGTCATTCGTGGTCAGTCTTCCAACTCGAACAGGCATTCCACTTCGACGGCAATGTTGCCGGGTAGCACGTTGGTGCCGATCGCACTTCGGACCCCGACGCCCGCTTCTTCGCCGAAAACATCTTTCATCAACTCGGACCAGCCGTTCATGACTTTCGGCTGATCGGTGAACTCGTTGGTGCTTGCCACCCAACCCAAAGTTTTAACGAGTCGTTTCACCTTATTCACCGTCCCCAGGTGGTTTTTGACTGTGGCTAAAACCGCCAGGGCCACTTGTCGCGCGGCTTCTTTGCCTTGTTCCAACGTCAAGTCTTTACCCACGACGCCGGTGAACATGCTGCCGTCTACTTTGAGTGGGCCGTGACCGGAGATGTACAGCAACTTGCCAACCTGCAACGCCGGGCGATACACCGCAAGCGGCTTCGGCGCGGTCGGCAACACCAGGTGCAATTCCTGAATCCGGGTATCGGGTTTACTCGACATGACAATCTCCGGTGGAAGTAAGCAACGGATCGAACGGCATTGTCTTAACCCGAGATCGGAAGTGAGGCAAGGATGATCCGGATTGCGGCAAGCCTTCATCACGGCTTCAGGTTGCTTAGGTATCCTGTTGTTGTGTGGGCAAAGTATTCGATCAAGGAACCACTGCAACAAGTGGAGACTGACATGATTCGGTTTGTGATGATGGTGATGTCTTTCGTGGCATCGTCGGTATTTGTGATGACAGCACTGTCACAACCGCCCGAAGGCGGCAAGGACAAAAAGGGCCAGCCCGGTAAAGAAGGCAAGGGCGCCAAGGGTGGCGGCAAAGACGGCAAAGGGCCGCCACGGTTTGAACTCGGCAAGGTGTTACCACCCTTCGCAATTGAAGAGTTGAACCTGACCAAGGAGCAAGAAAAGAAGATCGCCGACTTGGAAAAGGAAGTCAAAGCCAAGCTCGAACAGATTTTGACTGCGGAGCAAAAGAAGACGCTCGAAAACCTTCGTCCAATGGGAGGTCCGGGCGGTAAAGGCGGCCCTCCCGGTGGTGGTGGCCCAGGCGGCCCTCCCGGCGGACCACCCGGAGATGCTCCCATGCCCCGCGTTGTGCCAGAGAACACCGATGCTGCAAACGTCGGTGGCATACAGTGGTTCGCTACGTGGGAGAGCGGACGGCTAGAAGCCGAACGAACGGGCCGTCCCATTCTGCTCGTGTCGGCAGCGCCACACTGTGCAGGCGTCTCCGGAATTTGGTGACCCGGCAAGCAACAGATGGACAGGAGTTTCTTGTCCAAGCCCGAGGTCATCGCGGCTTCACGTCAGTTCATTTGCGTGCGATTGGCGACGTATGAAGATGAAAGCGAAAACAAGTTTTTGAAAACCTTCAACGTCGGTCGGGGTGGGGAAGTAGAAAACTCCGTCTTCTGCATCCTCGGGCCGGACGGGAAACAACGTTTGTGCAGGGCGGCACGTGGGATCAGCCAGGTCTACACCGACTCCAATCAGATGGCGGCGGCTATGGACAAAATTGCAACAACCATCAAGCCGAACGCGGCTCCAAAGACATTACCGTTGGCTGCGAACGTGCGGCTGGCAATCGACATTGCCTCTGCAGATAACCAGCCGCTGGTCATCGTCGTGGCCAAGGATGCGAAGCAGCGGGAAGCACTGGAAAGCAAACTTGCTGCCATTGCTTGGAGTCCGACTTTTGTTGGGCGTGCCGTTTACGTATCCGCGAACAACACCGACGAACTCGTTGGTGTCAATGGTGTGACACTGGGCTCCGGAATCGCTTTGGTACAAACCGATAAGTTTGGACTGAAAGCAAATATGCTCAAGCAAGTCCCGGCCACTGCAAGCGACGACAAACTCGCCGAAAGTTTACGCCTCGGGATGCTCGCATTTGAATCGCAAGAGAAACCGTTTCGCACCCATGTTCAGGAAGGCCACAAGCAAGGCATTTTCTGGGAAACCAAATTGCCTGTGACGGACTTACAAGAAAAGGGTGCCCGCGAGCGGGGACGACAAAAAGCTCCACCTGAATGACAACCTGTTGTCACTCGGGTCTAGTAAAATTTTATGGCACACATTCATCAACGGGTTTTCGGCCCTGAAAGGGTCGTTCAACCAGCCCAGGGCCATGCCCTGGGAACCGGCACCCAGGGCATGGCCCTGGGCTAGTAGAACGTGCCCTTCAGGCCCGAAACCATAGAGAATTCAGCCGCTAGATTCATTCGCCACACCCTTGTTACTCTGTCTGCAAAAGTCAGGACCAGTCGAAAGACTGGTCCTGACTTTTTTGCAATCGGTCGCCAAATCGTGTTCAAAACTTTCCATGCTTAAGGTTGGCTTCAGACTGCATCTGTTAATGTTCTTTCATCTTCAACAGGCTCCGCAGTGCTGACGGCCGTGTTGAGGTCGCCAACGTGACCGCACCCGCTTCCCCGTCGCCTTGGGTGCATCGAAACATCATGTCGCAAAGGAGACATTTCTCAGTTGATGTCGAACCCCATCGTTGATGCGATTCCGTTTTTGCCCTGTTGTCTGATCGCCGTGGAACTGTGGCGGTGACAACATTTGACGATCCACGCAAACCCGGCACTGTGTGCCAAGGGCCGACCACGGTCTACGCATATCCATCCCGAATTGGGTCTTTTCGTGAAAGAAATTGAACATGAATCCGGTCACAGTCTTTGCCAAAATGCTGCGTCAAAAATGCTCCCGGACGTCGCCCGGTTCGACGATCCGGCGCAACCGCGTCGCACTGAAAACAGAAAGCCTCGAAGATCGCGTTCAGCCGTCGGCAGCGTTTCGGTCCATTGATGGCACCGGAAACAACCTCGCTAATCCGACCTGGGGGTCAGCGGGGATCGACTTCATCCGACTCACACCCAGTGCGTACAGCGATGGCATCTCAGCCCCCGCTGGCACGGACCGCCCCAACGCGCGTGCGATCAGCAACGCCGTTGTCGATCAGGGTTCCGTGGATGTCATCAGTGCCCGAAACTTGTCCGCAATGGTATACGCCTGGGGTCAGTTTCTCGATCACGACATCAATTCCACGTCAACGGGTAGCCGCACCGATTCGCTCAATGTCGCCGTGCCCACTGGTGATCCGTACTTCGACCCGACCAGCACGGGCACGCAGGTCATCCCGATGACGCGCTCGGCTGTTGACCCTGCCACCGGAGTGACATCACCACGGCAGCAAATCAACGCAACCACAGGATGGCTTGACGGTTCGCAAATCTATGGCTCCGATACAACCACGGCCTTGAAACTCCGCACGATGAGTGGCGGACGATTGAAGACCGGGCCGGACGATTCGCTGCCGCTGAACACCCTGGCGAACTTCCCGACCGGCACGCTGACGATGGCCAACGACGCCCACCGAGTGCCAAGCGATCAGCTTTACGCGGCTGGCGATTTCCGAGCCAACGAGAACCCGGTAACTGCTGAGCCTGCACACCATCTTCTTGTGCGAACACAACAAGATTGCCGACCGTATCAAGCAAGCGAATCCAAGCTTCAGTGACGAAACGATTTACCAACTTGCGCGGGCTGAAGTGATCGCAGAACTTCAGGCCATCACGTACAACCAGTGGCTCCCCGATGTCCTCGGTGACAACGCGGTGTCACCGTACCGGGGTTATCAAGCCAATGTGAATTCCAGCATTTCCAACGAGTTCGCCACGGCGGCGTTCCGACTCGGCCACAGTATGCTTGGCGATGACGTTGAGTTTCTGGACGCCAACGGCAATAAAGTTGCGGACGCCGTCAGCCTCAGCGATTCGTTCTTCAACCCAGGACTGTTAAGTGCCAACGGTGTCGAATCGGTGTTGAAGTACCTGTCGTCGGACCCCTCATCTGAAGTGGATACAAAGATCGTCAACAGTGTCCGCAACTTCCTGTTCGGCGCTCCGGGGCAAGGCGGGTTCGACTTGGCGAGCTTGAACATCCAACGCGGCAGGGATCACGGCTTGGCGGACTACAACACCATGCGAACGTACTACGGGTTACCACGTGTCACGAGCTTCGCACAGATTACGAGCAACACCGACTTGCAACAGAAATTGCAGAGCCTCTACGGAAGTGTCAACAAAATTGACGCCTGGGTTGGTGCGCTAGCAGAGGACCATGTGCGCGGTGGCAGCACGGGGATCCTTGTGAAAACGATCCTGCAAAACCAATTCGAGCGACTCCGGAACGGGGATCGGTTCTGGTACGAAAATACCTTCAACCCCCGCGACGCTCGCCGATTAGACTCGACCACGTTGACCGATGTCATTCGCCGCAACACGACCCTCTCGAACATCCAGCAAGACACCTTCTTCTTCCGAATCGGGATTAACGGGACTACCTTCGCTGACGCCAACGGCAACGGGAAACTTGATCGCACGGAACGGGGTTTAGAGAGTCGAAAAGTCGAACTCATCAGTGTTGAAGATGGTAGCGTCATCTCCGTTTCCGCAACCGATCGACGTGGAGATTACAGTTTTGATGTAGCAGCCGGGATGCGGTTGGGTCAGTACCAAGTCCGGGAAACGCGACTCGATGGCACAACCCAAGTTAGCTCCGTCATCACGATTACACGCGGGGAGACCTTCGTTCATGGGGTGAACTTTGCTGAAGCCGGGCGACGACCGGGAGTCGCGCCGTTGCCGTCACCGAACACACCCGCTGTCCAACAATCCCAACAAGTTTCTACTCCGGGACCGCAACATCGTGCCGGCCAACCGATTGATCCAGCGATTGCATCGCCAGTGAATTCCCAACCACAACGGTTGGGATTCACTCCGCCACAAATCTTCGTGGCACCGGGCGACAGCTTCGACCGACTCGATATGACACAACCACGTGGCGGTCAGCGTCGCTAGGATAATTAGACCAAACGGAATTGAGCGAATCGTAACGGTCGGCACGGCGTGACATCGCATTGTCACTCTGTGCCGACCTAGCCGACGAGGTTGCCCGAAATGCGTCTGCTTGTTGTTGAAGATGAACCCGAACTCCTGTCCGTGATTTCGCGCAGCTTCCGCGAGGAGAACTACGCCGTCGATGAAGCACGTGATGGCGAGGACGGCTTGTATCTGGCGAAAGCGTGGGAATACGACGCGATCATTTTGGACGTGATGCTTCCCAAGATGGATGGCTGGACACTACTGACGAAGTTACGCCAGGTTCGCAAAACTCCCGTGCTGTTACTGACGGCGCGCGACTCGGTGAACGACCGCGTTCGGGGTCTGGATGTCGGTGCGGATGATTACCTCGTGAAGCCGTTCGCATTGGCGGAGTTGTTGGCGCGGGTCCGCGCATTGATCCGACGGGCGGCAGGTCAACCTTCTCCGTTGCTGTCAGTTGGCGACATCACGATCGACACGGGTGCGAAAAAGGTGATGCGTGAGGTGCAAGAAATCGTCCTCACCGCCCGTGAGTACGCCATCGTCGAATTGCTCATTCGGCATCGCGGGGAAGTCGTGACGCGGACGCGGATTTACGAACACATCTTCGACGAAAATGACGACTCGCTTTCCAATCTGGTGGAAGTCCATGTCTCCAACGTGCGGAAAAAACTTGGCAAGGACTTCATCACCACGCGGCGTGGGATGGGGTACGTGATTGATGGTTAAGTCGATCCGCTGGCGGTTGCAACTCTGGTACGCCGCCGTGTTAACAGGCGTTGTCGGGGGGTTTGCGGCCTTCCTTTTCTACGAAGTGCAATCGGCCCGCTTCCACGAAGTCGATGCGGATTTGCTCGCGGCGGCGAACTACCTTGACACGACGATGCGGCCGTTTCCACTGTTTATGCTCACGGGTGATCTACCGCCACAGGGCTTTAAGGAGAAAGACCGGGGACCACCCGGTGGCAAAAAAGAGGGCGACAATCCAGGGGGGCGGTTCAAGGAGAAAGAAAAAGACCGCGGCCCACCCGGTGGAAAAGGAGACTGGAAACCAGGGCCACCGCAGCCCTCTGTGGAACGAATGCTGGAAGACTTATCGCCGCCGGGATGGCGGTCCGATGATGCCACGCGGTTCTACGGCGTCTGCCGGGCCGATTGGACGCCGCTCAAAGCGGTGAACCTTTCGTTGACACGGGTACCCTGGACCAGCCCGAAAAGCGGGACCGAGTCGTTGCTGTATTCAAACGGTGCTTACCGGCACTGCACCAAGATTGGCCCCCGGAACACGCACATCATCGTGGGGCGATCGACCGAAAGCCTGACGGGGGAATTACGGTTCTTTGCGTGGCAATTGGCGATCGCGGGTTGCACCGTGATGGTTGTCGGCTTAGTCGGTGGCTGGGTCATTTCCTCCCGCATCGTGCGACCGATTGCCCGGATCACGGCCACGGCTGCTCAAATTTCCTTGGCGAATTTGTCCGAACGAATTGAAGCGGAGAACGTCGAAAGTGAACTGGTCGAATTAGCCACTGTGTTGAACGCGACGTTTGATCGCTTACAAGATGCGTTCGCACAGCAAGCCCAATTCACAGCGGACGCATCGCACGAACTCCGCACCCCGCTCACGATCATTAAGTCCCACGCGGAACTAGCACTCACCCGACCCCGTGACGCGGAATCGTACCGGGCGACCATCACGGCGTGCCACACGGCTGCCGATCGCATGACGGGCATTGTTGATGGCCTGTTGATCCTCGCCCGTGCCGACGCGGGGCAACTTCAACTCCAACGACAGCCCGTGCAATTGACCACAATTGTTGAAGAAACCGTGACCCTACTCACCCCCGTCGCCAACGACGCCCAGGTGTCGATCACGACGGAATTGGACGCGGTCACGATCACCGGGGATGCGGAATCACTGGCCCGAGTGGTGAGCAACTTGGTCACCAACGCCATTCACTACAACCGCGTCGATGGCAGCGTTCATGTGCGGATCCACAGTGCCGAAACCGCGATCGAACTTTCCGTGACCGACACCGGATGGGGCATCCCGGACACAGACCGTCCGGGTATTTTTCAGCGGTTTTATCGCGTCGATAAAGCCCGCACCCGCGCAACTGGCGGCACAGGTTTGGGGTTGGCAATCTGTCGCAGCATCATCGAAGCCCACGGCGGCACGATCGACTTTGAATCGCACCCCAACACCGGCACCACATTCCGCGTGCTGCTACCGCGAGCGTAAGTTGTACAGCGATACCCCACGTGGCCAGGTATGACACGTCGTTGACGGTCTGAAACTTCAGAGTCATGAGGAAGGTTAACTCAACGGCGGGCTGGGTAGGCATGCCTTGCAGAGTGGTCTCGATCGTCGCGGGGAAGGAACAAAGTTCGCGTGAGACTTCCTGCGTACACTTGGTCGTTTCGTGAAGCCCCGCAGCCGTTCGATCCGGCTCCGATTCGGCGAGTAACTCGTCAAGTCCATCACTTCAATTCCCAACTTCGCACCGAGCACGCACATCAAACTGTAGAAAGCGTTCACTCGCAACAGTGATAACAAATCCCTAAGTGTCCTATGAAAACCAACTCGCCGGACGTTGAAATTACCATCGCGTCAACACACTCCGACCCAGCCAATTTAATCCTTCATAAAGCGGAAAGTCCAGTTTCTGTCTAGCATCAGGTGCCGCATTACCGATCTCTTACAGTTGACCTTCGAGACTGGATTCCGACGGACTATAAACCCGTCTACCGAACAACTTGAACGCCGCCGGGGTGACGATTTGGTCCATTAACGTGGAGTCGATTAATCCGCCGATCACAACGAGTGCCAGGGGGTACAAGATCTCCTTGCCGGTCTGCCCAGCACCTAGTGCGAGTGGAATTAACCCGATGATCGCGGTGAGGGCGGTCATGAGAACCGGGGCCAAACGCTCCAGCGTGCCGCGGACGATCATGTCGTCGCCGAAGGGATGTCCTTCGTGCTTCATCAAGTGGATGTAGTGGGCGATCATCATGATGCCGTTTCGGCTCACGATCCCGATGAGGGTGATAAAGCCAACCCAGTGCGCCACCGAAAGAGTCGTCGCCGACGCCCACGCCTGAGGCCATTGCCACCACGACAAGCCTTGGAGTGTGGCATCGTCGGGATGGTTCACGGCCAACAACAGGATGACCGAACCCAGCGCGGCGAGTGGGATGTTGATGACGAGGACCATCGCGGCTGCGATCCAGGAGCCGAGGCATTTCCAAAGTAGTAGGAAGACACCGAACAGGACGGCCCAGAAGAGCCAGAACAGCCGCGTGTTGGCCTCCTTCTGCGCCTCGAACTGACCTCCGACCTCAATGCGATAGCTACCGGGAAGGGTGCGAAGTCGCTCTTCAACGGGCAGGAGTTCGCGTTGAATGTCCTCGACGACACGTCCCAAGTCTCGACCCTGGACGTTGCACGCGACCACCACACGTCGTTTGACGTTCTCGTGGTTGATCGTGTTCGGCCCCCGCGCGTCGAGAACCCGTGCGACCTGGTTGAGGGCGACCTTGCGGCCAGACGGCGTGTCCAGAATCGTTTGGCCGATCACCGAGCGGTCGGCTCGTGACGCCTCGTCGTACCAGACGACGAGGTCGAAGTAACGCTCCCGGTCGAGGACGGTGGAAACCACGCGGCCTTTGTAGGCGGTTTCTAGGAGCCGCGAGACGTCGCCCGGTGCGAGACCGTATTCGGCGGCAGCCTTGCGGTTCACCTCCAGCCGCACCTGTTTGATGTTCTCCTGGGGTTCCACCTGGAGATCGACGACACCGGGCACCTTGCTCAAACGGTCCTGAACGTCGTAGGCGGCGGTCACCAATTCCCGCAGGTCGTCCCCAAATACTTTCACGGCGACCTGGGCACGCACACCACTCATCAAATGATCGAGGCGATGGCTAATCGGTTGCCCGACGTTGACGTTGACGTTCGGCAAGCGAGTGATCCGCTCGCGGATGTCGGCTAGCACCGCTTCATGGTGTCGCCCGGTTGTTTCCACACCCCGCTTGTGAAGCCCCGGTACAGCCCGAAGTAGAGCGTAGCCGACGCCAGGTTTTGCGCGCTCGTGCGGAATCAGCCGGACATCCAGTTCGGACATGTTGACCCCCTCGGCGTGTTCGTCTTGTTCCGCCCGACCTGTACGCCGAGCCACGGCAATCACCTCAGGAACGTCCCAGAGCATGACCTCGGCCCGCCCCGCGACCCGCTTACTTTCTTCGAGGCTGGTCCCTGGTCGGGTCTGCACGTTGACCGTGAGGGTGCCTTCGTTGAACGTCGGGAGAAATTCCGACCCCATCCAAAACACCATGAAAATAGAGCCACACGAGAGGGTTGCGGCACAAACGAGGATTTTGCGCGGGTGACGCAAGGACCAGCGGATCACCTTGGCATCGAGCCACTTCAAGAATCGCAACAGCAGCGGATCGCCCTTGCGGGTGAGGAACCGGGCACGCGGCAGTAGCAGCGAAGCCAGGGCTGGCGTCACGGTCAAGGACACCAAAAGCGAAGCGAGCAAGGAGACGACGTAGGCCAAAGCCAACGGTGCGAACATGCGGCCTTCGAGACCAGACAAGACGAAGAGAGGAAGTACCACGAGGCAGACGATCAACGTGGCGTACACGATCGAGTTCCGCACCTCACTCGATGCGTGGAAGATCACCTTCAAGGCCGGGTCGGGGGTCGGATTTTGCAGGTTCTCTTTCAGTCGTCTATAGATGTTCTCCACATCGACGACGGCATCATCGACGAGTTCGCCGATGGCGACCGCGATGCCACCGAGTGTCATCGTGTTGATCGTGACGCCGAGGTAGTTGAAGACCAACACCGTGACAAAAATTGAGAGGGGAATCGCCGTCAGGGTGATGAAGCTGGTGCGGAAGTTGGCCAGGAACAGGAACAGGATCAACACGACCCAGAGTGTTCCGTCTCGGATGGCTTCGACGACGTTGTCGATGGCCGCTTGAATGAAATCGGCCTGTCGGAAGATCTGTTTCTCGATCCTCACTCCGGGTGGCATCTCCTGCTGCAACTGGTCGAGGGCCGATTCGACTTTGGGGGTCAGGTCGAGGGTGTTGGCGCCGGGTTGTTTCTGAATCGCCAGGATGACCGCGTCGCCGCCGACGACACCGGCACCAACTCGGAGGTGGACACCTCCGTCCCCTCGTCGCACCGGCCCGTTAAAGCGAACGTCGGCGACATCCCGAATCCGGACGGCGCGTTTTTCGCGCCAGACAACCGGCGTTTCGCCGATCTCGTCCAGGGTCAGACTTTGACCACTAATCCGGATGAGTTGTTCTTCCTGTTTGCTCTCCAAGATGCCACCACCGACGATCACGTTGGCTTTCTCCGCCGCTTCGACGAGTTGTTGAAGCGTGATACTTTGAGCGGCCAACCGATCGGGCGAGGTCACGATTTGGTACTGCTTCAGTACCCCGCCCATGACGGTCACCTGGGACACCCCTTCCACAGCCAGCAGCCGATTGCGGATGGTAAACTCCCCGAGAGTTCGGAGGTCCATCGCCTGGGTTAATCGCACCTGGGGTGTCGTGCCGGGTTCGTCAACACGGAGACCTACAAGCATGACCTCGCCCATGATCGACGAGATCGGTGCAAGTACCGGGTTCGATCCACTCGGTAGGCGCGAGCGCGCGAGTTGTAGTTTTTCGCTGACGATCTGCCGGTCCTGGTAAATGTCCGTCCCCCAGTCGAACTCAACCCAGATGATCGACAGCCCGATGCCCGAGGCCGATCGGACCCGTCGAACGCCGGTCGCGCCGTTGAGAAGTGACTCGACTGGGCGGGTGACCAACACCTCGACCTCTTCCGGGGCGAGGCCAGAGGCTTCGGTCATGACCGTGACAGTAGGTCGGTTCAAATCGGGGAATACGTCCACCGGCATCCGCGACAATCGGTACGTCCCGACGACGACCAATACCAACGCAGCCAACAACACCAACCAGCGGTTTTTCAGCGAAAAGGCGATGACGAGATTGAGCATGAAGATGGTAACCACGGAGAACACTGTGCGGAGAACACTGTGCGGAGAACACGAGATTTTCGGTTAGAGAACGAAACTCATTTAGTCACACACAATAAAATTGAAACAGGGAGATCCGTAGTTATTTGACGGAAGCAAACGCCGTTTGTAACTCGTAGACGGCGGTGACCGCGACCACTTCACCTAACTTCAACCCACGCCGAATTTCGACGAAGCGGTCATCGGCCTTGCCGAGTCCAACCGCTCGTCGCTCGAACGAATCGCCATGCTGCACGAAAACAAAGGTCTGGGTTCCCTCATGCAAAATAGCCCCGACTGGTAGGGATAATATTGGCAGTAGGCTTTCGATAACAAGCGAGACTTGAGCCATCTGATTTTGGCGGAGAGGGATCGTCGGTTCCTGATCGAGATCAATCCAAACACTCAGCGTCCGGTCGGTCGGTCCGAACGTCCGGCCACTGCGAACGACCTTGCCAGTCATCACAACAGTCGGGTCGCTGACCAACCGAACTCGTGCGGTTTGGCCAAGCCGGACCTGTGTGAGGTCTTGTTCCGAGACAAACGCTTGAATCAGTGGCTTGGACAGGTCATGGACTTCAAAAAGCGGCTCGTCTGCCCGAATACTCTGGCCGATTACACGCTCAAAGCGGACCACAATTCCGGCAACGGCAGCGCGGACTGGCAAAGCCGGGATGACTCGGCGCTGTTTCATGAGTCCCGTGATTTGGTCGTTGGTCAGCCCCAGAAGTTCGAGACGTTGCCGAAGACTGTCACGTCGGTTGACGGCTGTGATGTGGACGACCTCGGCTTCAGCCAATCGTCTCTTGGGCATGGAATCCGTCGCAATCCGTAGTCGGCTCAGTTGTGCGGCAGCTAGGTCGGCGGCGAGGCTTTCACGAAGCAGATCGAGTTGTAGGTTCAACAAGTCCAGGCTGAACACTTCCGCTAACACGTCTCCTGCCTTCACGACTTGACCTGGCTCGGCTCGAATCGAGAGGATCGTACCGGGTAGCCGTGCCGACGCCACACTTCGGCGATCTGGCGGTAGGTCCACCATGCCGGGGACTTCTACGACTGTACCTACCGCGTGTGTCGATATGGGTTCCAGATTCAGGCCGATCGTTTTGATTGATTCGGGAGATAGGCGTAAAACGCCTGGTGTGAAAAAAGTGCCGAGTTCGTGACCTCCTGTCGTCACGACACGGTCGCCGGGAAAGAGGTCTACGGAACGAATCACAACTGTGTCCGGGGTCTCCCGAACAACGACGACGCTCCGTTTGCGATACTCGGACAAGCCGGCGGCGCTGGATTCTTCAACCAATACGAAGCGATCCACGCCATCATTCACCAGTGCTGTGGGTGGAACGGTTTTGGTAGCGCTCTCCACAGGGAGTTCGATCCGCGCTTGGCCAGACAGTCCGGGAAGAAGACGGGCTTCGGAACCCACGGTGTTACGGAACTCGACCCAGACGTCGTTGAGGTGCGTGACGGGATCCAGGTATTGGCCGACGATTGCCACGGTTCCGCGAAAGGTTTCACCGGGATACGCCGTTAACTGGACCGTAACAGGCTGCCCAATCGACACCCGGTTGATGTCGCGTTCGAGGACACCAATCCGCGCCCAGACAATCGAGAGGTCTACGATCTCAAAAAGGTGTTCTCCTGGTTCCACCACTTTGCCGTTGGCGAGATCCGCATGAATGACAGTTCCCCCAATCGGACTGCGAATCGGCAATCGTACCGAGGGGACACTCTCTCCTTTGACGATGGCACTCAAGATGTCAGGAGGTAGCCCGAGCGCCAGCCACTTCGCCTGAGCGAGTTCCAAAGTATTCTTGGCTTGTTTGACCTGGACCTCGGCAGTCAGGATATTTGACTCCGGGACGGTGGATTCTTTTAAGCCCGTGTAGACTTGTTCAGCCAGTTTCAGTTCTGTTCCCGCGTTCTGGATTTCGAGGCGAAGGAGTTCCGATTCTTGGCTCTCGACTTCGGCCAAGACGAGGCGGGCTTCGACCATCTGGCCCGGTTTGACAGCCAGCGAAACGATTCGACCTGGGAGTCTACTCACCGCGAAGGCGTGCTGCTTCCACGGCGTGACGAGCGTGGCGTAGGCCAGGATGGAATCTGGCGGTGCGGTCGTACCGATCTCGGTGGTCTGAACATCGAGAGCGAAGCGAGCCTCCGCGGTGAGCATCACAAGGCCCTTAACGACATCGACTTTCGCACCTTTTGATGGCAACGGCGTGTGCCCTTCATGGGCCAAGACCACGGTCGCCGCGACACCCAGTAGGAAACCGAGCGCGAAGCCGAGGTGCCGCGTCGAACGGGATGTGGGCAACTGAATCCAACAAGGACGGGCCATGACGGGACACCTCGATGCGTTCGATTCCAACCTGATTGCCCGGTAGCCGTTCCGGACAACCAGAGGATTTAATGAAGTTACTTCATCATTCCGGCGTGCTTGACCATCTCACGGCAGGAGGCTGCACACTTCTTGCACGACTCGGCACACGCCTTCATTTCCGGCATGTCGGCGAACTTTTGGCATTCTGCGGCACAGGCGTCACACGCTTTTGCGCAAGACTCGCATGCGGTGCCGGCCAGCACACTGTGTCGGGCAGTCAACTTCGCGGAGAGTGCGCAGAACTCGGCGCAGTCTACGCTTAGGTGCGCCGCTTTGGCGTGATCCTTCTTACCGCTCTCGACCAGCATGAAGCAGTGGTGGAAATTCTTGTCACATGCCACCTGGCAGTCGGCGCAGACCTTCGCGCACTGTTCATACATTGCCATGTGGTCCTTGTGGTCCTTGTCGTCGGCTTGAATTGGCGCGACTGCCAACCCGGTATAGGCGGCGAGAATGGCGAACGCTCCCAAAATCATGTAGCTCTTCATCTGAATCCTCCTGGTGCCAAGCACCTATTTATCAGCTTGTCGTTCGCACAACGCGGACGACAGGTTTTATGTCGCAAATGTCATGCCACGATAAAATCAATAACTCGTTCTACATAGTGTCATTTAGATTGTTTTTGATTCTGATTTGGGTGCTGGGCACGACTGGCGTGCAGTCGGCTCAGTCGATTTTTACGACAAATGGCACGATCCTCACATGC
Source organism: Fimbriiglobus sp. (assembly GCA_043785105.1). Classification (GTDB taxonomy): domain Bacteria; phylum Planctomycetota; class Planctomycetia; order Gemmatales; family Gemmataceae; genus Fimbriiglobus. The sequence continues at coordinate 71,232 of JAYVXO010000103.1, read as the reverse complement.
CCGCCCCGCTTGAACTGGCCCCACCCCTTGTAAACACCAGCCGCCGGGAAAGTTGCTCCGAATGTGACGATGTTCTTGGCTTCCGCCTTTTCCATTGGGTGAGCATGGACGTACTGTTTGGCGTCCGCACTCACGACGACCAAGTGCCCCATCGCTCCCATGTACGGCTCCAGATCGGTTACCGGCGTACCTCCATCGAGTACCTCGAATCGGACCTTGGCCTCTACTCCGGGCTTGGCCCCCTCAATGGAGACTTTGGCCTCGATTCCATTACCTTTTAGCAGCCCAGGAACGTCGGGCGTCAACTCGGTTGCAACGGGGGCGTCTCCTGCCACTTCGACACGAGCCGTTGCGGTCATCATCATTTGGCCCGATTCTTGATAATCCGCGAACAGGTGGTAGATACCTCCTACCGGAAAGGTGTAATCGGTCGTCAACGTGCCGGTTGCCGGATCGAGGTTCGGGTGCAAGTGGGCGAACTGATCCAGTCCGTTGCGGATTAGGATGAAGTGAACTTTCGCATCATGGGAGACGGCAAAAGTCTTGATCGGCTTGCCTTGAGCATCGGGAATCGTGAAGCGGAGTTGGGAGGCGGCCCCCGCCTTCAGCCCCTCGCGGGTCTGAAGGTTGATGTTGCTCAGTACCGCTTTGTGTCCCGCGTGATCGCCCTCGCCGTGCGAATCCAGCTTCTTGTCACTCGGGGCGTGAGAGTGACTGACCGCAGTCGGGTTACTTTGTTTTTGGCCACAGCCGATGACGGCGAATGACATGACAATCGTGAATAAAGCTCGCATAGCTGAAACTCCTGGGTTCGATTCGGGACAGTCGGTTATTGCCAGTTGGCAAGACTGCGACGGAATACTGCTCAAACTCGGAAGGCCCTGGGCGAGTCGGGCGGATTGACTCAATGAACTCGTCTTCAATGAGGCAACTTTTCAGCCGCCTTCTTGGTCTTCAACTCGGCGACTTTGGCGAGCGTCTTTTCGGGGTTCGCCTCCGCTTTCTTCACGCATCCCTTGCAGCAAACAAAAACCGGCTGGCCCTTGATGTCCAGCTTGATTGGCACGCCCATCGAGCCGAGTCGTTCGTCGGACGAGATGACACACCATTCCTGGGCCTCGACCAATGCCTTGTCCGCAGGGTCGAGTTTGGCACGCATGGCAGTGACATCATCGGCCACAGGTGAACCCGGTTTCGCGGGACTACTTTGGCTGGTCGGATTGGGGGGGGTTTTGTTCGGGCCGCACCCAACCATCGCGGTTAAGGCGATCAATACAACCGAGGCTGGGAATAATCGAAACGAGGTCATGTCTGTCTCCGGAAAGAAAATGGGGTCGGTGGTAACCGAGAGGGGTGAGGAATTACTTTTGGCGGTACTCTTCAGGGGGCTTGAGTTCGCTTGGCTTTTCCTTGGCCAGGGTGACGAACTCATCCACGCACGGCGGGCAGCAGAACTCGTAGGGCTTCCCGTCGATGACCCACGTGAACTTCGGACTGGCCTTGGTCAGCGTAATCGGGCAGATTTTGTCGCCGGACTTGGGTTTCAAATCGTGTTCGGCTTTGGCGCCCCTAAACTTCTGTGAAGCGGTCATGTTGCCGTTGGCTTTGATGTCGGCCGCCGTGTACTTGCCGCCGGGGGTCAAGTACAGCTTCTTCTCCTCGTCGTCGGCGACCTTGGACGGCATCCCATGTTCGCCGCCATCCGGTGCGGACTTGAAGGCGATCCGGAAGCGTTCGTTACCAATCCGAATCGTGGGAATTGTGACTTCGACATTCTTGCCGGCCACATCCTTGGGAAGATGGCCGATAAACAACGATGTCATCCCGGACTGATCGCCGGGTTGAGGCTTGGCACTGAGAATGAACGACTCGGCCTCCATCCCGCCGACGATTTTCACGAAGGCATTGAGCGGTTGAGCCTCGACTTCGAGAATCACGGCCTCGTTCTTGCCGAGGGTGTAGAGCCGCAAGATACCACCCTTTTCGAAGACCGCTTCGGCATGGTAGCTGTCACTCCCGATCGGAACGACAATCCCGCCGTGAACACTCGGTACGTGACCGTGTTCGTCATCACCTTTCGCAGGAGACGACGGACTGTTCGCTGCCGACTTCGAGCTATTCGCGGTCGGTGTGAGCGCGGAATCATTTTTATTACAGCCGACAAATACCGACGTAGCCGCAAGCAAACCACTGAGCAAAAAAGCTCGACGAGCCGATGGGACCATGACGGCCCTCCTTGTGAATCCGAGAGAATCCGAGTGAACGGCACGCGACAATCCACCGTGTGGAAACTCGGGCCGCAAAGAATTAGTTAGGGAGTGAAACGGAACGACAGACTAGCAGCGAAGTGTGGAATAGGCGGCAAGAAGTGCGCGGCCACTCAACTGGGCAACGGCGGGTGAAGAATTGAATCGACCGACTTCGTGTATTTGGCTATCACAAACTTTGACAGGAAACCCACAAGCTAACTCAATACACAAAAGACGCAATTGGTTGCCAAGATCGTTTGCCGATTCCGCATTCGTCGGGAGGGTATCAGCAATGACCTTGGTCTTACCACACGGGCACTTGGACTTTTCCTGGTGTGACGAATCTTGTTCGCCATCAGCACTCGGGCAGGGCGCCGGTTGACAGCACGACTTGATCGGTTTCGTCTGTGCCGAGATGGGAGACGAGGAGTTTTTCAGATTGGCGGGCGTGGCCAAACCACAGCAGCACAAGGACGGCCCGAAAAGGGTCGTGATTGTGAAACAGAGGGTCAGCACGGGATGCCACATGCCAGTAGTTTCTACGACACTGCTTCAAAAGTCAAGTCGATTCCAGCCGCGTCACACTGCGGTGCTGACACGGACCTGAGGCCCGAATCGCAGATCTGGCGGGAAATAAAGACCGCTACTTTCAGCCCTCTTGGAGTGGCCGCCAGACCCGGTCGGCGACCCATAGCCCGCCACGAATGACCAAGATGGAGCCGGCTTGTAACCAATCGAACCACCGCAACTCGACCAAATTTCCCATGTGCTCGACTAACCCGTCTAGACCGCCGTCGTAGCGCAACAGCGCGGGTCCAAGTCCGGCTACCCCCTTGGCGGTCAACGCCAATCCACCCGTCGCGGCGAAGCCCCACAGCTTCCAGTTGGTGGGTCGAACGGACAGGTACAACTCACCACGTAGCGGCGTCCCGGACACCTGCACGTCGTAGTCGAGCCGGACCAATTGCGTGAGCATCGGGTTCTCAACGATCGTGATTAAAAACGACCACTGGTGGCCCGGCTTCGTGATCGGTTCCACTTCCACCTGACCCGCAGCGGAGTACAACCGCACGCTCGTCGCCTGCGGGTGGGACGGAAACACCGTCAACACGTATCGTGATTTGCCACCACGAACGGGGAACACCCCGCCGGTCCCGGTCACCTCGGCGGACGTGCCTTCTGGAACCAGGGTGACGCGATCGGTCGTCAATGCGCGAGGTTCGAGGAAGACGAACGCAGCCGGAGTGTCCGCATGGTTTTGTTCACGGGACGGCATCGCCAAACTTCGCTTGCTCTCGACCCGCTCACCGTCAATAGTGGCCGCCAGTGTGAATTCGATCGTCTCGCAAGCCACGACCAGATCAAAGCGAATCTCCTGTTTGGATCGCAACCGTGGCTCCCGTCGTCGAAGCGGGCCAGCACGAACGGAGTCAGGCGGGCCGATGGTTAGCTCGACATCCGTCATGTCGGAGGACGATTGGTTCACCACCACGACTTCGACTTTCTCCGCGTTGTCATACTTGCAAATGCGAGTGACTTGAACACCCACCGCCTGATCCAGCGACGGCACCACCCGGAACGGGTGCGGTGGGAGCGGGACAGAGTGTCGCCTCACCACTTCGCCAGTCGTCCGGAGCAACAAACTAAAAGCGCTCAAATCGGCGATTCCACAGGCTTCATATCGCACGCCAACAGTGATAGAAGTTGTGTCACCAGGAAACAGTGTGAGGTCTTGGAGCAGTAGGTCTGTGTTCAGCAAAGCCGTCGGGTGCGTCACGCCGCCGGCTGGAATCTCGATCGGAGCGATGGAATCGGATGGCCGCGAAACGACGAACCGGAGTAGTATCAACTCACCAACAGGTACGTGGTCCCAATTGTCGAGCAACTCGATCGTAACAAGTGGAGACATCGACTTGCCCTCTTAGGTTACTCGGTCGTTGTTTGGGGTTCTGAGGCTGACATTCCATTCATGATTCCGTCGATTTTGTTGCGTGCGTGCCGGAACAAGTGGCCGAGATAAGTGCCTGCCACTTCGGTTCGGATCAGTTCGTCGAGTGCGGTCAGTTGAGCGGGTCCGTCACTTCGTTTGGCGTACTCGCTCCGGTTTGCATTCACTGAATTCAACGCAACAAACGTGGATTCGACTTCCACTGAACACACACCTGTTGAGAACTGACTTTGATAATGTTTTTGCACCAAGTCCAAGGACTCTGAAAACGGTTGCGACCTGACGACACACAAGAAAGTCTTCACTTTTTCTCGGTTGTACAAGAATTCAGTCACGAGACTTGTGATTTGACTGCGATAGTTCCAACCCATGCGAGCTAGGTAAAGCGTAATGGTCGGCGATTGCATCAGTAACCCAATCTGCAATCGGAGAACTGGAACACTATCTAGCCTCGTTAGAGTTGCTTCTCGAAGCTCGACGCCGACATCAGCTGATAGCAGTGGGCCGAATGCACCTAATAAGGTTCGGACTGTTTCGAGGTGAACTGATGTGTAATCCCACTCGTTGACCCGTGACTCAGCCTGACTCAATTCATTCCGCTCGAACAGGTAGTCAATGGCGGCATCGACTGTCACCTCACGGATCTTGTTGCGAAAGGCGGTGTCAAAGTTTTCGAGTGTTTGCCGAACCGTCTGATTCGCTCCAACGGCAATGACTTCTTCCCGCGTGAACGGGAGAAACTGGTTGTCAAGTTTTTGGTATTTGGTTTTCAGGTCATCGTCTTTCTCAAGCCAATTCTCGATACGAGCGCGATAAAGCCCAACGACCTGCTCTTGAGTTGGAAGAAAAAGGGTGAACGTATCATCCATACGGATCCGGTCTCGAAATTGCCGCTCCATGATGCCGTGTAACCTGTTCCTCAGGCCAAGAGTCATCGTGAACAGCACCACGACATTGGGTAGCGAGTTGTACAACTCGCTGAGATGGGCAAAAAATGTTTTCCAGTCATCATCATTTTCAAATAGCTCGTTCCGTCCCTCCGCCTGATCGAACGTCAGGAGAAACACGCGCGGTTCGCACGGTGCGTTTTCAGATGACAGTTGTGCCGAAACCGCTGGTGAAAAGAGGTGGGCGAGCAACTTGACGGCTTCAAATTGACTATACGCACGATCCGGTTGTTCGCTGGCTCCGAGCCGCTTGGTGAAATACTCCTCATCCCCCCGTCCGCGGAACCAATGCAGAACTCGTTCCCTAGTGCCGACACCGGACTCGGCGTTATCCGGGAACAAGTAGATGAGCAATACTCTCAATGCGAAGCGGTGAAGTGGATTTGCCCGATCGGCCAGGAACCGATCGCATACATAACTGCTGAACTTGGTGAAATCGAAATATTGAAAAACCACAGGGTCACGAACAGCGACCAACGTTTGCAACTTGGCGAACGATGGCCGGGTCCACCGTTGCAGCAACCGACCGAATAATCGACCGCCCGGACTGGCGAGACACGTTTCCCACGACGTGGGGTTTTTCAAAAGGTGTTCGACGGCACGAAACCCGATCGCCCGGATTCGCTCAAGCAGGGGATGTACTGGCAATTTCGGGTCATTAAGCTCCTGATCCCCAGTCGGACTCGGTGCTGTCAGTGCTTCGATCACCCAATCAAGTAGCCGGGCTTGGAATTCGTCGATCTTCCAGTGATTCGATCCGCCGACGCAAATATGTCCGAGTTGCTCCATCGCTTCAGCCGTCTGAAAGGTTCGTAATAAGTGCGTTTTGCCAACCCCGGCATTACCGGATAGCAGAATGACCTGGGACTGCTTTTTGCCATTTTTTACGGCAGAGATCGTATCGCGGATGTGCGCCCGCACACCAGAGTGCATGTCCGACAAGTCACTGCTAAGTGGTCCGCCAGCGGACGTACTCACGCGGTCGTCAAACGGAGACACGTTTACGTCGGGATTAGTACGCGGCATCCTCCGCTTGAACTCACGGAGCACTTCGAGCCAAGCAAGACCGGAATCAATTGGTGTCATAATTGTTATTTCCAGCGTGCGTAGTAATAAAGCCGATCATTTCGGTGGATCGCCAAGTGTGGTTCTTTCGCTAGGTAAGTCTCGTTCAGAACATGTAATTCGATCACCCATTCGGTACTCATCTGCCATAACTCGTGCTGAAACTTCTCAGACGTAAGTCCTGGCATTCGCTCCACAGCGTCGTGGTAAAGGCTTGGGAGTTCGACCAACTTGTCACGAAACTCTGGGAACTGGCACAGGTGGTCATACGCCTGCTTCAACACAGTTCGTAGATCGTGGGGAGGTACTTCTGGTGGGGGCGTGACAACAGACGGTTCGTGAATCTTGAGTACCGGCTTGGCGACGGGTGGGGATTGTGCCAGTTTCACCCGGAGTGCGGCGAACACCTGATCGACCGTCACGCCGTCCGATTCCAAGACTTTATTCGTGGCCTTGAGCAGGGCCTCGAACGACTTTTTGTGAGCGGGCGTTTCGTACCACTCAGGCAGTATCGGTTCCTTTCGACTGTATTTGCCACCGGCGTAGGCGAAGAGTTTTTTCTCTGCGACAAGCTGTTTCAAAACTTGGTCAAAGGCTTCGGCTGCTTCCTCTCCTTGATTGGGTTTGGGCTTACCTAGTTGATTCGCAGTCACCAGATCATCTAGTTTATCTCCTAGACTGGTCATCTTCCCCCGAAGTGTTTCCGCCATCGTTTCCGCAACTGTCGGAGCTTGCTTTCGACTGTACTTGCCACCGGCGTAGGCGAAGAGCTTTTTGTCTGCAACAAGCTGTTTCAAAAGCTGTTCAAAGGCTTCGGCTACTTCGGCCCCTTGTTTGGCGGGCGGCTTGCCAAGTTTGGCTTCCGCAACGACTTCGTCACCCAAAGCCGCGACCTTCGCGCGAACCATTGCCTGCATCTTCTGGGTGGCCGTCAGTGGCGGTGGTTGTTCAAACGTCGCATACTCGACCTCTTTTCCCTTACCGTGTGTGAACAGTTTGCTGTCGGTGACCAGTTTCTTGATGGCGGCAACCACGAGTTTCGTTGCCGGTGTGCCATCTAAAGCCTCCATCACGTCGGCTAGTTTCTTCTTGTCGGTTGGCTCGAACAGCTTCAAAATTTGCTCGTCGAGCGGCGGCTTGTGCCAATACTTTGGCAGCCCGTCCGGTTTGGGTGCGGGGTGAACGGACACGCCGGGTAGGTCCAATTCGGCTTGAATCTCAGCGGCGGACGGGGGCGCTGGTTTTGGGGCTTTCTTGGTGCCCTTGGGGTAGAGCTTGGCGATCCGATTCGAGATGTCCTTGAACGCCAGCGGCGTTGCCGCTTCATGCAGAACTTTTCGCACCTGTTCGGCCAGCGTCAGGGTGACTGCTGGGGTCTCTGTTGGGGCTGGGGTGTCTGTTGTCGTTTCAGTCGCGCTCATCGTGTGATTCTCCAAGATTGTTTCGTCAGTTTATGTAATGGGTCCAGTTTGTCTATCTTGTGGGCCGTGTCAACAATTGGCGTGTCACGTCATCCCATTAAACTGTGGGGACGAGCAGTCGTAGTTTTCGTCAAAATGCAGCACGGCAGCAAATTTTTGATACGATCATGCCTAGACTCTCAGTGCGGATGTCGTCGTACAATTCACTTTCAACTTCCGTTAAGTCGAACGCTCCAAGAGGTCTCGCCGATGCGATTTCTATTGTCGGATAGGCGGGTGACAATAGCGTTACTTGTCGCTGCGGTTCTCGTGGCCAGTAGCATTGGTTGGCGGATTCAGCGGACGTCGGCCCCGGAGGTGCCGCGACCACAGCTTGGACCGACGGCGGAACGGGAAGTTCAGATGGACCTTTTCGGCGCGGCCCGGTCGGTCGAAGGCAACCCGAAATCGGCTGCGAATTGGGGCGAGTATGGGATCACACTTCGTGCCTATCGCCAGCACCCCGAGGCCGATGAGTGCCTACGGATTGCCGCCGACCTTGATCCGCTCGACTTTCGATGGCCTTACTTACTCGGTGCCCATACGGCGTTGACCGACCCGAATGCGGCGATCGTTTGGTTTGAGCGAGCCGCCAAATGCAAGACTACCGATGACGGTCGGGATCGCGTGCGGATCCGGTTGGCCGAGGCACTTCTGGCGGTTGGCCGCGTGGACGACGCGCGTGTGGCGATCGGACGGGAGCCATCGGCATCCCCGCGAAACCGCTTGGTCGCGGCCCGGATCGCCATCGCGGCTGGCGACTACCGGCAGGCTGCCGAATACCTCAGTGAGATCGACGATCAGCCACTGGCGGCCAGACAAGTGTTATTGATGCGGGCCGAGATTAGCCGACACCTGGGACGGCAATCTTACGCGGAGTTGTTGGCAAAGCGGGCTGCGGAAGCCCCGGAAGGCACGTGGCCTGACCCACTTTTGGACTCGATTCCCGCACGCGACTACAGCCGTGGCGGTCGGTTGGATGAAGCGGTACGCCTCCTCAGGTCTGGGCGGCCCGCTGACGCCGAGAGCCTGCTTCGCCCGCTGACTTTTGACAAAACCGACCCTCGACCGTTCCTAGGACTTGCCGAGGTGCGCGCGACAATGGGCGATCGGAAGGGAGCACTCGACCAGTTATCACTCGCAATCAAGGTCGATCCTAAAAACTTAACGGCCAACTATCAATTCGGGCTGATTCACTTCCAAATCGGCGAGCAGTTGTGGGCGGAAAAGCGGACCGACGCAGCGAAGAAAGAGTTCCAGGAGTCTGTGAGTTGGTTAGACAAAGCGTTCGAGGTCAACCCGGATTTCGGCAAAGGAATTCTGCTGAAAGGGGCCGCGTTGCATCGGTTTCTCGGTCGCCAAGAAGAGGGCCTGAGCTTACTGCGACGGTTCGTGCAACTTCGCCCGGAAGCCAGTGAAGGCCACTTGTTATTAGGACAAGCACTTGCCGACAGCGGTCAAAAAGTCGCCGCGTTATCGTCACTCAGCCGTGCCGCCGAACTCTCATTTCCCGGTGACCATCGAGCAATCGAAGCGATAGCGAAACTTAACCCCGACATTGCGAACCGTCGCCGGTAAATTTCGCCGAGAATTTATACTTTTTTTAGAGGTTCCACTTGTCTTGTTTTAGTGGCTCGATTACGCTTAGTTTAGGGTACACTTTACCCTCATGTCGTTTCTCTCCTCATGTGGTGCATTTATGAAAAGGTTTCGTACCGGTTTTACGCTCATCGAGCTACTAGTCGTGATCGCGATTATCGCGATCCTGATTGGTCTGCTGCTACCAGCAGTGCAAAAAGTCCGCGAGGCCGCCTCTCGCGCGAAGTGTCAAAACAACTTGAAGCAAATGGGAATCGCAATTCACGGCTACCATGACGTGAACGGGTTCCTGCCCTCGGCCGCCTGCAACGACGGCAAGCCGCTCTCGTCCGGTCCTTGGCCAAACAACGGCGAAGGTACGGGATGGCTGGTTTACATCCTGCCGTACATCGAACAAGGCGCGATTTTCAACCGGCTGACCTTCACCGGCGACTCGGGTTGGACGAACGATTCGAATCAAACGAATAGCTCCGCGAAGAACAACGTGTTGTTGGCCGCTGGTAGTGTCATTCCGATCTATCGCTGCCCGTCCGACCCCAAAACGCCATTAGTGGCTAATGGAAACAACGTACCGGGTGGCATTCAGGTTACGCGAAGTAGCTATGTTTCACTCGCCGGTGCGGTGAACCGCGTCGATACCGCAGGCGTGTTCCGGGAAACGCGCAATACCGATGCATCGAGTTGGTCCAACGACTTTGGTGTCACCGCTTGGGGCGGCATCATTGTACCGGGCTTTAGTCGGGTCACGTTGCTTGGAATTTCAGACGGCTCCAGCAACACCGCGATGGTTTCCGAAGACGCCGACTTCCTCTTTTTCCAGGACAGCCCCACGGCAGCTCCTCGACGATCACGTGACACCGAACTGGCGGTGACGGTGAACGGGATGTTCCGTGGCAACACGGGTGGTGACAAGGACGCGACTGGCAATTTGCGCGAAATGCAAAACTGGTCGGACGCCCGTGGCCAGCACTACACCACGATTCGTTACCGGGTTAACCAGAAGACCGGCTGGATTCCAGGTACTGTTAACGGTGTGACTTCACCACGATGGCAGAGCGAAGGTGCAAATACACCTCTCGTTTCCGCTCACACCGGCGGGGTCAACGTGTTGAACGGCGACGGTTCGGTCCGCTACCTCCGCGATTCGATCGACCTCCTCACGCTCGCTCGCTACGCGACTCGTGACGACGGTGGCGTGTTCTCTCTCGACAATTAACATCGACGAAATCGAGTTAACCAATCGTGATGGGCCGGCCTAACGGTCGGCCCATCTTTACTTCTCCACTTGTTTCACAACCTCAATGTGCCATGAATCGTTCCATCGGATTTTTAACACTGGTGCTTGTACTGGTCGTTGGCTGTACTAGTGGGGATAAGCCGCCCGCCTATGCAAATGTCAGCGGCACGGTGAACTACAACGGCAAGCCCATCGAAAAGGGTAAAATCACATTTTCCACCGATGGCCGTCCACCGTCTACAACGGACATTATCGACGGCAAGTTCACCGGACAGGCGATGATCGGCTCTAACAAAATCGTGATTTCGGCCATGCGAAAAATGACCGGAGCCAAAAAGATTCGCCCACAAGCCGAGGCTCAACTCAAAGGGTACTCAGAGAAGATGAAAGGCGAAGTCGGTGGCTTCCCGATCGATTATGACCCGGACGCGGAAGATTACATCCCACCGGAGTGGGGTCAAGCGAGTACCCAAATCCGGGTAATTGAAGCCGGCGGGGCCACCAACCTTGCGTTTGAAATCAAAGGTAAGTGACGGTACCGCTGTGTAAAAAGCAGTACGGCGGACCACAAGCACGGATACCGTGTGAACTGGTTCGCCGTTTTTTGTTACCTATCTTGTTCGTCCAATCGGATCATTCCTATGCCTGGACTTCTCCACCGACCGTGGTGGTTTCTGACGATCCTTAGCGGGCTGATCATTACGGTTTTGGGTTGCTCGTCTTCCACTCGAACCGAGCCGTCTCAAGCTACGGCATATCCTGCTACAGCCACTATCGGCACGGGTTGGTTTGAAGATGTGACCGATGCAGTTGGCCTGAATTTCACGCACGATTGCGGTCCAACCGGCAGTTATTTCATGCCGCAATCCATGTACGGCGGCGGGGCTTTTTTCGACGCGAACGGCGACGGTCTCCTTGATGTTCTCTTCTTGCAAGGTGCTGGCCCGAACACGGGGGTCGGCAACAAATTATTTTTACAGACTGCCGATGGAAAGTTCCGGGACGCCTCGGTCGGCAGCGGCCTCGATTTTGACGGCTACAACATCGGTGTTGCGATCGGTGACATTGATAACGACGGCAAGCCGGATGTGATTATTACCCAATACACGGGCGCCCGATTGCTACGAAACGAGGGGGGCGGGAAGTTTCGGGACATCACGACAGAGGCCGGCGTTGTCAACCCGCAATGGGGGTCATCTGCCGTTTTCGTTGACTACGATCGGGACGGTCGGCTCGACCTACTCATTGTCAATTACCTCGATTACGACCGTTCCTGGCCCTGCAATTCCCCGAACGGTAGCCGCGACTTCTGCGGTCCACGGACCTTCCCCGGAACCATCCCACGACTGTTCCGGAACTTGGGTCCGGGCGACGGTAAGCCGGTGCGTTTCGAGGACGTGACCGTCAAAGCGGGGCTTGCCACTAAGACAGCACCAGGGTTAGGGGTGTACGCTGCGGACCTGACCGGCGATGGTTGGCCCGATTTCTTTATCACCAACGACGGGACACCCAACCACCTTTGGGTGAACCAACGCGACGGCACGTTCAAAAACGAGGCGATGTCCCGAGGCATCGCCTTGACAGACAACGGGCTGCCATTTGCCAACATGGGGATCGCCGTGGCGGACTACGACGGGGACGGGCTGACCGACGTCTTCGTAACTCACCTCGGCAACGAGACCCACACGCTCTGGCATCAAGGGCCGGTGGGGTTTTTCCGCGATCACACGCAGAAATCTCAGGTCGTCCGGACGAAGTGGCGGGGGACCGGTTTCGGGGCGGTGGCCGCGGATTTCGATCGAGACGGCTGGCCCGATATCGCCTACGTCAACGGCAGAGTCTACCGAGGCACAACACTTCCTGGGACCGAACAAGTACCGGAATTTTGGCGTCCCTATGCCGAACGGAACCAACTCCTCCGGAACACCGGGAATGGCCAATTTGAAGATGTTTCAGAAGCGCACCCCGGCTTGTGCGGTAAGCCGAACGTCGCACGAGGGCTTGCCCTAGGCGACTACGACAACGACGGGCGCCCCGATTTATTAGTCATGTCGATCGGCGATAAGGCTCGCTTGCTCCGGAACGTCGCCCCCTTGTCGCCATTGGGTGGCCATTGGCTTGGCGTCCGGGCCATCGACCCCCAACGTGGTAACCGGGATCTGCTCGGAACCACAGTCCGTGTAACGGCTGGTAGCCGCACGTGGATGCAGGTTGTTCAGTCGTCGCAAAGCTATCTCTGTAGCAGTGACCCGAGACCGTTATACGGTCTCGGGTCCGCGACGACCTACGACAAAATTGAAGTCACGTGGCCGGACGGCAAAACCGAGCGATTCCCAGGCGGCGCAGTTGACCGTTGGGTGGAGTTGAAACCTGGGCAAGGGGTGCCAGGATGAGGCGGATTGTCCTTCGATTGGTTCTGGTGCTGATCCCCACCGCCGTGTTGGGCGTGTCGTGCTATTACTTCTGGTCCCTGCGCGGACCCCAGGGTCCAACGCCGCCACACGTGCCTGCAGAATGGACCGATCCTCCCATACTCGAGATCGTCGAGAAAAAACGACAAGCCGTACTCGCCAACCCGAAACAAGCTCGTGCCTGGGGCGAACTGGGGATGGCGTTTGACGCCCATGAAAGCTTTGAAGAGTCCGCCACGTGTTATCGACAGGCGATGATTCTCGATCCCGCCGACGCCCGGTGGCCGTTTCTACTAGCGGAACAATTGAACTATCGAAACTTGCAATCGACGAACAAAGAGGAAGCACTGCGTTTGTACCGTCTCGCGTCGGAGTGCCCTCCCCCTAGCCCGAATCACCGTTCATCGCCAGTCCTGTCTCTCGCCGACCTGTTGACCGAACTCGGTCGAGGCGAGGAGGCCGCACCCCTATACCAACGGGTGTATGACGCCGATCCGACCGACGCTTGGGCTGCGTACCGTGTGGGCATGGCACTCGCACTTCAAGGTGAGACACAGCGCGCCTCGAAAATCCTGTTAGGGTTAGCCCGCAGTCCGTTCGCTCGGAAGAAATCGGCGATCGCAATGGCTGAACTCACCCGTCGTTCCGGGAATGCGAAAGAGGCCGACGGCTACGATTACGCCTCCAATCTTTTATCACCCGATCACTCGTGGGCGAACCCCTTCGCCGTGGAAGTGGCCGAACTTCGCCGGGGTCGAAGGGTGCTGATGGATACGTACACAGCACAAGAGGGTGCCCAAGACGACCGGGCTGCGGTGCGGACTGCAACATCACTGGCGGACCAGTACCCGTCCGTAGAAACCCAAATGTTACTGCTTCGGGCATTGGTGAATGCCGGAGACTACCCGGCTGCCGTGGCCGTGGCCGAGGATGTGTTGCGTGACCCACAAGGCCGAGGACTTGTCACCGCGCACTCGTTTCTGGGATTAGCCCAACTCGGGTTAGCGGACCGTGCCGAGGCCGAAGGGCGTCAAGAAGCCACTGTTCAATTACTCAATCGCGCGATCGAATCGCTGCGAGAATCGGTCCGATTGAAACCCGATTACACACCCGGATACCTTTATCAAGCGAAGGCACTGTTGCGTCTCGATAAGCTGGCGGAGGCTGAAAAAGTCGCACGAGATGGCATCAACTGCCGGCCCGAAGAATGGGAGTCGTACCTCGTACTCAGTGATGTTCTGGTTGCGGCAGGCCGTAAACCCGAGGCGGTGCTCGTGGTCGAGCAAGCCATCAAATTGGCCAACCCCAACGAGACAAAACCCAAGTTAGCTTTGGAAGCGTTGAAGAAATAACAGTCGCCGGATGGCAACCCGATCAGGAACTGGCTGATACTCACTTCTCGGTGTGCTGGGACGGCTGAAACTATTACTTCACGTCCTGCTTTCCTGGCTTTGTTTTCGCCCGCCATTCGGCAGCTTTCTGTGGCATGTCCCACTTCTCGTAGAGTTCGACGAGGCGCTTACTGGTGGCGTCGAGAACGCGGTTCACCTCAACCGCGCCGGGTTTTAATCCCGACGCTGCCGCCAGCAGATGTGGTTCCGCTTCCTCAAACCGACTGAGGGCCGTGAGACACCCTCCGAGGTCGGAACGGAGAACCGTATTGAAGGTGGCGTTCGTTTGCCCGACCGCTTGAAGGGCGGCACGCAAGAGCGGCTCCGCTTCGGCGGGGTTGTCGTTTCGCATCAGGATGGCTGTCAGGGATCGGACCAATGCGACCCCGTCGAACGACCGCAGTTTGGCAGGCGTGTCGAAGTAGGGTAACGCGGCGCGGAGCCACGGTTCGGCGTCGTTGTCCCGCTTTAGCGTGATATAGGTACGACCCAATAGCACCGCCGCACTGGCCGCAACGGGGTCGTTCATGCCGACAGTGGCTTTGTATTGGGTGGTGGCCTCCTCCAACGGCGGTAGGACATCGGCTGGGCGACCCGCCAAGTGGTACGTGTGGCCCAAGTTGTACAACGCCGCCAGGATCGCGGGGTGGCCCTTAGGGTATTTTGATTTGTTCCCTTCTAGCACTTCCAGTTGCAGTGGAATCGCATCGGTGAACCGTTCATTGGCCTTGTAGATCCGGGCCAAGTTCGAGAGCGAACTCAAGGTACTCCTATGGTCATTCCCGAGGACGGTTCGTTGCCGTTCCAGAGTCCATTCGCAAAGTTCCAGAGCGTCCTTTTTCCGACCAAGTTCCAGATAAAGTATGGAAAGATTGTCGCACACGGTCAGTGTTGTTTTGTGCTTGTCCCCTAGCACAGCGAGTGCCCGCCCCTTGGCATCCAAATAGATTGCAAGGGCCGCCGCGCGTTGACCGTTGCTGTGCAGGCTGTGGCCCAGGTTCGACAGCGCAGTGATGGTTAGCGGGTGATCGGGACCAGATACCGAACTCCGTAGGGAGACAAGTTTTTCAAACACGGCCTGCGCCTCGACCCAACGTTTCGTACTTGCTAGTCCCAGTCCCAAGCTGTTCAGGGTTGACAACGTCTTGGTATGCTCCGGTCCAAGGACGCGGGTGCAATGTTCATGCAGTTCGCGGACCATCGGCAGGGCCTTGGCCATGTCCCCAAGATTTAGGTAGACCTGCGACAAGTGAATCCGCGTCTGGAGCGAACCTTCATGGTCTGGCCCGAAGACCGCAATCACTCGCGGCACCAGTTCTTCCCCGAGTTGCCGCGCTTCGGCATACCGGCTCATGTCTAGTAACAGCAGTAGCCGGCCGATCAACGTGTCCAGCGTATCGGGTGCATCGGCGCCCAAGTGTTGTTGTTGAAGTTCGATGGCACGAAGGTACTGCACCTCTGCTTCTGGGTAACGACCAAGTTTGTTCCACGTTCGGGCGATGGTGCGCCGCGCGCGGGCTTCCGCGACGGGGCGGTTGACGAACGCGGCCTCCAGGTTCGGTTCGGCTTTCGATATCGCTTCCGCCAGTGTGATCGACTTACCGAGGCCTTCGCGTTCTTTCTCAGGGAGAGACGCTGTTAAAATGGAGTCGATCACGAACGTGTTGAAAGCGTTCGAGTCGGCTTCGGCGCCCACCGCGAGGTCGCGGTCGCGGACCGCGCGGGCTTCGGCGTTTTCAGCATCCGTTTTTGCGGCTTCGACTTTCGCCTTTTCGATCCGCAAGTCCGCGAAGCGTTGGTCCGAGAGTTTGCGGGCGGACACGGCTTCGACCAACCCAACCGTTGCTGCCGTGGTGCCGGTCACCAGTGCGCCCAGCACCATACACCCGGCGATGACCATCGGTCGGTTGCGACGGACAAACTTGCCAAGCCGGTAGATTCGCGTGACCGGACCGGCCAAAATCGGTTCGTTGGCGAGATGACGCCGGAGGTCTTCGGCCAGTGCCGAGGGGCTTTCGTAACGGCGGGTGCGGTCCTTCTCCAGTGCCTTGGTGACGATCCAATCCAATTCGCCACGCACTTGGCGGATCAGGCGTTCCGGTTCGGTGTCGCGCCGTTCAGCGATGTCCACCAACGTATCGGCGTTCTTCAGGCGGGAACTCGGTGCGGGCGGTTCTTCTTCCCGGATGATGCGGAGGCATTCGAGCATCGACGTTTGGCGCAGTCGTGCCGGTTCAAAAGGCGTGCGTCCGGTGAGGAGTTCGTACAGAATCACACCCAACGAGTACACGTCGCTGCGGGTATCAATGTCCGCCGAAGAAGGGTCGGCCATCTCGGGGGACATGTACTCCCGCGTGCCGATGACGAAGCCGGCTTCGGTGTGGATCGAATGATCCGTGAGTGATCCGCGTAGGGCTTTGGCGATCCCGAAGTCGATGACCTTGGGGCATGGCTTGCCGTCGCGGGTTTCGACGAGGATGTTCGACGGCTTCAAATCGCGGTGGATGATCCCTTTTTGGTGGGCATGTTGAACCGCAGCGCAGACAATCTCAAACAGTTCCAGCCGCGCCGCCGTCGAAAGCCGGTGCGTGTCGCAATACTCCGTCAGGGGCCGACCGATGACCCGTTCCATCACGAAGTACGGGCGCTGTTCGTCGGTCACCCCGCCGTCCAGAATGCGGGCGATGTTCGGGTGGTCCATCAACGCGAGGGCTTGCCGTTCCGCTTCAAAGCGATTAAGGATCGACGCCGAATCCATTCCGGGGCGAATCACTTTGACCGCAACCGCACGATGAACGGGTTCAAACTGCTCAGCAGCGTAAACTGTCCCCATGCCCCCTTCGCCGAGCACACCCGTGAGCCGGTACCGACCGATGCAACGGCCCGCGAAGTCTTCGTTTGATGCGGAAAGGACATGTATGAAGTCATTAGTTGTTGCGAGTAGATGATTATTCTTTGAGATGACAGTTGACGGAGGTGGGACGAGGGGATCAAGGAATCCGTCAGCACGGTCGTTGGCGCGCAACAGCGATTCGACCCGTTCACGCAGTGTGTCGTCATCCCCACAGACGCTGGCCAAATAGCTTGCCCGTGACTCGAAGGGGAGTTCCACCACATCCAAGAATAGTTGTTCTTCCCGCATTTGAAGGCACCTCCACTACTACGTGCGAAAAGGGGTGGTCGATCGTGTCAGCTTTTTTCGGAAATGCGGTCATAAAGCCAGGCACGCGCAAAGACCCACTGGCGGTTGGCGGTCGAAACCGAAACTCCCATCACCTCGGCGGTCTGTTCGATGGTCAACCCGGTGAAGTACCGCAGCTTGACCAACTCGGCCTTGTCGGCATCCTTCGCCGCAAGTTCGTCGAGCGCGTCGTGGAGGTCGAGTAGCGTGTCGTCCATTTCGGCGGTGGCCACGGGGGTGTCCAGGATGTCATGCCGGACCGCGCCGCCGCCGCGTTTGATGCTTTTCTTGCGGCGAGCGTTTTCGACCAGGATTCGCCGCATGGCTTCGGCAGCCGCTGCCAGGAAATGCCGTTTGTTCGCCCATTTTTCCGCGTCGTGTGGACCGATCAGGCGTTGGTACGCTTCGTGAACAAGGGCGGTGGGATTGAGCGTTTGTCCTGGTTTTTCGCGGGCCATTTGGGCGGCAGCCATCCGGCGCAGTTCGTCGTAAACCGTCGGCAAAAGTTCCGCCGCCGACTTCGCCAGTTCAGGTGTAGTCTCGTCTGCCATGCCGCAATGGTACGCTGCTCCTTTTTCACAGCAAGCGATTTCTGAAACATTCCTGACACGCTTCAGACCTCGAATTCGCATGGAGGGGTAAGCGGGCCGAGGTGGCCTGCTATTTTTCGGAGGAAGCGAGCAATGTGGAATTTGAAAATTAGGCATCGAAAGTACGGTCGGCTGTGCGCAGCCGTGCTGCTGATGGGTGGATTGGGCATTCTGTCTACACACGTGGACATCAACGCCCAAGACCCACCGGGCGCGGTTGCGGAGTCGCAATCGTTCACGTACATCGGTGACGTGGACGGCGGTAAAGTTGGCGTCGTGGCTTCGGCAAGCGATTTCGTCGCTTACGTCTGTGGTGGCAACGATGCGTTCAACAAGAAGTGTTCACGCTGGATGAAAGGTAAAGTCGCCGCGGGCAAGTTGTCCGGCGCGGCGCCAGACGGGTCGAAGATCGAAGCAACCGTGGCCGACGACACCGTCACCGGCACCGTCACGACGAAGGACGGGACGAAGCTCCCGTTCACAGCGCCCAAGGCCAACACGGAAACGACACTCGCCGGGTTGTATCGTGCGGAAGACAAGAGCGACACCAGCGACATCGTCTCCGGCTGGATCATCGACGAGAAGGAAACAATCGTCGGCGCCGCCAACGATCGCAAACAAGGGAAAATTGGCACGCTGCAACAAGGTCAGAGCAACGTCGGCGGCATCGGTGCGAAAGTCGCATCGCAAACGGGGACACGCGGTCAACCCGTCAACGACCCGAAGAACCTACCCCAAGGTAAGCAAGATCGACGGTTCGGCCCGGCAGTCGATCAGGCCAAGTTCGACAACAAGGGTAAGCTTGTCGATCAGAAAAAACTGGTGGACCAGGCCAAGTTCGACAACAAGGGCAAGCTCGTCGATCAGAAAAAACTCGTCGATCAGAGCAAGTTTGATGACCTGAAAGCGAACGTGTCCGACCAAGGCGGATCGCCACTCGCCGCGCTAGTTGTTCAGCAAGTGAAGCGGTTCCAACAAACCGGCGGCAAAGCTGGTTCCGATCTGGAAAGCCGGACCTTCGCCAAACTCAAAACAGTCCCCGGTTCCTCGCTAACGGACTACGAAAAAAATTGGGACAAAATTCCCCTGGCGATCCGGACCGCTGCGATCGGCGGGCAACCGATTGATGTCAGCGTACCACTGACCAAGGAACGAGCCACAACGGCGCTGCGGCAAAAGGGTGGAACCCAGAAGAAACCCGCGGCGAAAAACGCGGACCAGCCCAAGACGATCGCCCGCATCCGTGCATTGGATATCCATTGCACAAACAAGGCGGATCTGACGGGTACGGACGAAGTCTTCGCCGCGTATGTCGTCACGACGGGCGCGGTATCGGTGGACAAAACCACGAGCGTCTACACCGGCTTCCGCAAAGGGGACACGCAGCCGTTCCGCGCTGCCGATAACCTCATCTTCCCCAGTGGCGGCGTGAACAGCCCGCTAACGGCAGATGCCTTCGTGCAGGCAGCACTGTTCGATGATGACAGTGCGGACAAACCCCGAACCATCCAATTGGTCACGGCTCTGCTTTCTGTGGTCGTGGAAATCGCACGGGAAGTAGGCGATGCAACCGGCGGTGTGGTCCAGAGTGTCGCCGAATTCGCAGCGGATATCGTGGACGATGTCAACAAGGCCATTGAGACGATTCTCGTCGCCTTTCCGGACACGGTGTTCATGGGGTCCGACGCGGTCATCGCCAAGACGAACAAGCAAACCCAGTCTGTAACCGGCGCCCAGAAGTCCCAATTCGTCTTCCGCCGAATCAACAAAGTCTTGGGTACCGTGAAGTCTCAGTACGAAATCCGCAACCTACGGGTGGAGTAACGGCAACACCGATCGCCGGTACGCCCTAGGAGCGTGAGCGTCACATTTGTGGGAGGAATTTTGGATTCAAAATTCCTCCCACAAATGTGACGCTCACGCTTTTTCCGCCAGGATACCTGGTGAGGGCGTGCATCCAGCAACCAATGGGGTGTCATCAATCGGAATCGTAAACGACTGCGTCACACGGGCGAGCATCACATGATAGAATCGCGGCAGCGGTTCGGGCGTAAGCGTCGAAGTCCTCGGTTGGTTTGGTGATCGCGGACGGGCGGCTTGGGGCGTCGGTGCCAATAGGCTGGCTCGGTGCGATCCAAGGTGGTTGCTTCCGTTACGGGGTGACAGTCGGCGGCATCGGGAAGCGATTGTCCAGATCGATGTTTAACTCCAGCACGTTCACGAGCGGTTCTCCGACTAGCCCCGAGAGGGGAGTAAAAGACCTCGTCCGCACCAGGTCAGCAATTCCTAGCTTCACTTTGTCGAACTCAGCCGGAGACGGCGCACGCTTGCCGGCTACTCGGTCGAGTTGGTAGACCGACAGGGCATTGCGGAGCGAGACGTGCGGATCCAGACCGGATCCCGAGGTCGTCACCATGTCAGCGACCACCGGCTCCAGGTCCACGACCTTCTCGCGGTTCGTCGGATCACTCAGCCACAGGTCGAAGAAGTTGGCATGAATGCCGGAATCCGAAGAGACCGGCCCGATTTGCTTCACGGTCTTTCCGTCTGGTTGCTTGACATCGACAACGCCGGGCCACTTCGCTGGATGAACCTTGGCAAAGCTAGCGAAAAACGCGACGGATAGGTCTTCGGGCTTAGGTTCGTCGGTCTTGTCCGAGTTCGCCTTCGTCCATTCCGCCGTCACCTCCGGGTGGTCCTTCGCCCATTGAAGGACGTATTCGCCTTGGAGGCCATACTTGTCGTTGGCGAGGTCTGTCTTCGCCCAGTTTGCGGGCGCCATTGACGAATCGGCGGTCCAGGTGGCGACTCGATCGGGGACAGCCGCGAACCAGACCTCCATGTCTTGCTGCGGAGTCCTCGCCTCCGACCCACGCTGAATTGATCGGCTCCCTTTTTTGTACACGACGATCGGCCCGAGTTGTTGGGCCACACGATCTCGCAATTTCGGATTATTTGCCCCCCAGTTGCTACCGCCTGAGGCAGTCGCGTTGTAAGACGCAGCCGACGGTCGTGGCCAGAAGTACTCGTCGGATGTGAACGGCTGGGCGATCAATCTCGACCCCCGTGCCCCGTCATGACTGCTATTGCCCTTCACGTCTACTAGGCCGCCCGAGGTACTCGGGAACACGATCTGACCGATCCCGTACAGCGTCACCGGGTAAAGCACGCAGCAGATCACGACGGTGAAAATTAGTAAAAGCAAGTTCCCGCGCAAATGATTCATGATCCATGTCTCCTGAAGTTTGGTCTACTTGGTAGACCTGGGATGTCGTTAAACCACACCTGGAATCAGCGACAGTATCATGTCGATTAACTTGATCCCGATGAACGGAAGGATCACTCCGCCGAGTCCCCAAATCAGCAAGTTGCGTCGGAGTAGCGCATCCGCCCCAACGGGGCGGTATTTGACGCCTTTGAGCGCGATGGGGATCAGGCAGGGGATGATGAGGGCGTTGAATATCACTGCCGACAGGATGGCGGATGTCGGCGACGCCAAGTTCATGAAGTCGATGGCCTTGAGCCAGGGCAGTGTCCCGGCGAACAGCGCGGGAACGATGGCAAAGTACTTGGCCAAGTCGTTGGCAATCGAGAACGTCGTGAGCGCCCCACGGGTCATCAGGAGCTGCTTGCCTATCTCCACGACTTCGATGAGCTTCGTCGGGTCACTGTCCAGATCGACCATGTTCCCAGCTTCTTTTGCGGCCTGGGTGCCGCTATTCATTGCGACCCCCAAGTCGGCCTGGGCCAGCGCTGGGGCGTCGTTCGTTCCGTCCCCCATCATCGCCACGAGCCGCCCGCCCTGCTGCTCCTTGCGGATGTACGCGAGTTTTGCTTCGGGCGTTGCCTCGGCGATGTAATCGTCTACGCCGGCTTGTTCCGCAATGCTCTTGGCAGTCAGCGGGTTGTCCCCCGTCACCATAACGGTGCGGATGCCCATCTTGCGGAGCCGATCGAACCGCTCTTTGATGCCCGGCTTCAGGATATCCTCCAACACAACTAGGCCGATTATTTTTTTGTCTTCGGCGATTAAGAGCGGCGTGGCACCCTGTGCGGCGTAGGTGTTCACTTGCTCTTGTAGGAGTGCAGGTGCGGTGCCGCCCATTGCCTGGACGTGTTTGAGGACCGCGTCGGTGGCACCTTTGCGAATGCGGCGTCCGTCTGGCAGATCAACACCGCTCATCCGGGTCTGGGCGGTGAACGCGATGAACCGAGACCCGGCTGGTGCGGCTGCGGCGGCCGGGTTCACGCCAGGCGTCCGCCGGTATAGTTCGACGATACTCTTGCCTTCGGGCGTCTCGTCGGCCGCGCTGGATAACGCGGCGAGCAGCCCAACTTCGGTTGCTGCGAGGTCTGAGAGGGGCAAGAATTTCGTAGCCTTCCGGTTGCCGATCGTGATCGTGCCGGTCTTGTCTAGTAGTAGGGTGTCGATGTCTCCTGCCACCTCCACGGCCTTGCCGCTCTTGGCGATCAAGTTCGCGCCTAATGCCCGGTCCATCCCGGCGATTCCAATCGCCGCCAGCAAGGCGCCGATGGTCGTCGGGATCAAGCAAACGAGCAGCGCCACCAGGGTCGGGATGTCCGTGCCCAGGCTCTTAAGGTCTTTCACGCCGAGGTAGTCGCCCATGTACGCCTCGGCGTTCGAGGCCATCGGCCAAAGAGAGGCGACGACGATTAAGAAGATCAGGGTGAATGCGGAGAGCACCAGAGACAAGGCGATCTCGTTCGGGGTCCGCTGCCGTGCGGCCCCCTCCACGAGGGCGATCATCCGGTCCAAAAACGACTTTCCGGCAGCCGCAGTGACCTGGACCACGATCCGGTCGGATAAGACTCGGGTTCCGCCGGTCACCCCGCTCCGGTCTCCGCCGCCCTCCCGGACGACCGGCGCCGACTCGCCAGTGATGGCCGATTCATCAACACTGGCCACCCCGGCTACGATCTCGCCATCGGCCGGAATGAACTGACCTACCTCGACGAGTACCAAATCCCCTTGCCGGAGGTCGGTAGACACAATTTCCTCGTATGCCGATGCCGGGGCGTTCAGTGCCGCGTTAAAATCGCTTGTGGCATGGGTCAGCCGGAAGGTCGGCGTGTCCTGGCGTGTTTTTCGTAGGGCGTCGGCCTGAGCCTTTCCACGAGCCTCGGCGAGAGCCTCGGCGAAATTGGCGAACAGGACCGTTAGGAGTAGCCACACGTCGAGTGCAACTAGGTATCCGAAGGAAGCATAGGTCGAACTCGGGTCCACCAGCTTGTAGACGGTGTAGACCATCGACAGCAGGGTTCCGATCTCGACCACAAACATCACGGGATTCTTCCACAGGATGTCGGGCCGGAGCATGATGACGGCCCGGACCATAGCCGTCTTAAGCAAGGCCGGGGCGAAGAGACCTTGCCGCCGGCTAATTCGCCTAGCCGACTTCAGCTCGGTGGCATTCACTCTCGGAGGCATCGACAGGATGGCGGCCATAATAAGTATGTTCCAAGCGGAGTTCAGAGTAATGGCAATCAGTTCCACCCGGCCGTGGAGGACACGCAGTGGCCGGGGCAAGCATCGTTAGCGACCAAACGGCATCGGTCCGTAATGCTCGGCGACTGGACCCAGGGCTAGAGCGGGAATAAATAGGAGTGCCCCAATCAATACCACCGTCCCGAGCAAGACAAATCCGAATGTGACGGTGTCAGTCCGCATCGTCCCTGATGTGAATGGGGTTCTCTTCTTCCGCGCCAGGCTGGCGGCGATGGCGAGTGGGGCGATGATTGGGACGAACCGACCGAGCATCATCACCAACCCCGTGGCGATGTCCCATTGCATCGCGTAGGTAGCTGGAGCCGAGAGGTTTTTCTTCGGGTCGTTGAACCCCTGGGTATCGCCTAGCCCTTCAAACCCAGACCCGTTGTTCGCGGCCGCTGAACTGAATTCGTACAGAATCTCGCTGAACCCGTGCGGGCCGGGGTTGTTGGTCGCCGTCTTCCCCCAGTCCAGGGCCGCGAACAACCCGGTCGGACCCAGGATTAAAATTGGGTGGATGAGCAAGGCGAGCATGGCCAGCTTCATCTCCCGTGCTTCGATCTTCTTACCGAGGTACTCCGGGGTCCGCCCGACCATCAGCCCGGCGAGGAACACGCCGACGATGAGGTAGATCATCATGTTCACCAAGCCAACGCCCTTGCCGCCGAACACGCAGTTCAACTGCATCCCGACGAGCGGGGTGATCCCGGCCAGTGGGTTGAGTGAGTCGTGCATACAGTTCACCGACCCACAGGTAACGGCTGTGGTGATGGCCGAGAACGTGGGTCCGGCGGACGGCCCAAACCGCAGTTCCTTGCCCTCCAGGTTACCAACCCCGTCTTGGTCTACAGGCAAGGCGCCGAGCGCCGAAACTTCCTTCTCCGGGTGGCCGGCCACCTTCACGGTGTAGGCGGGGTGCGCCGTGAGGGCCGGGTTCGGCTTGCCCGTGTCCTGAACCACTGCCCACACGATCATGGTCACGAACATCGACATCATCACGGAATAGATCACTGCGGCATGGCGGGGTTGGTTCAGCATACGCCCGAACATCACCACTAACGAGAATGGGAAAATCAGGATGCTGATGCACTCCAACACGTTGGTCCAGGCCGACGGGTTTTCAAACGGGTGGGCCGAGTTCGCCCCGAAGAATCCGCCCCCGTTGGTCCCGAGGTGCTTGATCGGCAGAATGGCAGCAACCGGCCCTCGGGCAATCACCTGGGGCTTCGCCACGTCCTTGCCGTCAACCGTGTCGCTCCCCATTGATCCGACCTGAATTGTTTGGACTTCAGCCGATGGCTCCAGGGTCATTGGTATCCCGGCAGCCATGAGCAAGATGCCAGTCAAGAGGCTAAGTGGGATAAAGACGTAGACCACGACCCGCCACATGTCGAGGTAATAGTTCCCCATGTGGGCATCGCCTCGAAGCCCGCGAATGATTGCCGCCAGCGCACAGAACCCGACCGCCGCCGAGGTGAACATGCTCCAGACGACAAACACCAACTGGGAAAAATAGGACAGGTGCTGTTCGCCGGAATAGTGCTGGAGGTTGGTGTTCGTCAGGAACGAGGTCACGGTGTTAAAGATCGTGGTCGGCGCGAGCATCGTCTTGCCATCGACGAACGCGGAGTCCGTTTGATTCAGCGGCATAATCGGCTGAACGGCCAAGACGAGATACCCGAACACGAACATGACCGTGTTGAACAGGAGCAGGGCGACGGTGTACTGCTTCCAGGTTTGCGGACCTGTATCGAGTTGTCGCTCGAACCAACTGAGCACCACGGGTGGGGTGTACTTGCCGTCCATGATGCGTGCCAAGTACCGTCCCATCGGGATCGAGAGCACGACGGTCAGTCCGACAATCAAAATAGGCAGGAGCCACATGGCGGAGTTACTCGTGTAAGGGAGTCTTGATGCGGAATGACATCGAAGGAACTGGCGAGCTTAGCCGCACCGCTTCAGCGTGCGGTGCCGACAAGAACGCCTAGAACTTCTCCGGTCGCAATAGTGCTGCTAACAGGTAAGCGAACAGGAGCAGGGTTACGGATACAGTGAGCCAGATCACGGAAATTCTCCTTACACGCGGTCGCACGCCTCGGCGAACGCGAACAATAAAAGCAGTGTGACAAGTCCAAGTCCGACTGTCAGCGGAATCCAGATCGTCAGGTCCACGGCGTACACTCCAAATCGGTTGAGTTAGCGACGTCCCTACAATGCAAGTGGAGTGCCAACAACTGTACGATTCGCAATCTCTTAACAGGCAGCAAGTTATGCAGACACCGGCTAGGTTCTTTACCTCCGGGGATCGTGCAATATGCCGCAGTGTCCGTGCAACTTGCACGATGTCAAACTGAGATCGGACAACTGGACTGAGGTGACCATGAACATTCTTGTCGTTGATGATGAGGCCACGCTGAGGCGGGCGATCCGAATTGCTCTAGAGAGTCGAGGGCACACTGTTGCCGAGGCGATGAACCAGGCTCAGGCGATCAAGCAGGTCGGAGAATCTCAGCCAGACTTGGTGCTACTGGATCTACGGCTTGGACGGGAATCCGGGCTAGACGTGCTGACAGAACTGCTCAAAGTCACACCCAGACAGGCGATCGTGGTGATTACCGCTCATGCCAGCATTGACACTGCGGTAGAGGCCATGCGCCGCGGCGCCCTAGACTACTTGCCGAAGCCGTTCACCCCACAGCAACTCACTGAACTGATTGACAGGTGGGGCGGTCGGAACAGCGATGAGGAGGGGGGCAGTGACGCGGTCGTGCTGGACAGCACAGAACCGGCCATGCTACGGATTTTGGAGATGGTGTTCGCCGTTGCCGCCAGCGACGCGACGATACTACTACGCGGGGAGAGTGGGACGGGCAAAGGGGTACTGGCCCGAGCGGTCCACGCGCGCAGTCGTCGGGCGGCAGAGTCGTTCGTGACCGTTCACTGCCCCAGCCTTTCAGCCGACCTGTTGGAGAGTGACCTATTCGGGCACACCAAAGGTGCGTTCACCGGCGCCGTTAAAGATACGGTCGGCAAAGTCGCTGCGGCTGAAAAGGGCACCCTCTTTCTGGACGAGGTCGGAGACCTCCCCCTACCCCTCCAACCCAAGATCCTCCGGCTCGTTCAAGACCGGACCTACGAGCGAGTCGGCGAGGCAAAGCCCCGGCTCGCCGACGTCCGGATCGTGTCTGCGACCAACCGAAACTTGGAGGACGAGGTGGTAACTGGGCGGTTTCGAGAGGATCTTTTGTACCGGCTGAACGTGATCGAAGTGACAGTGCCCCCGCTCCGAGAGCGGGTTGCCGACCTGCCCCACCTGTGCGACCATTTACTGGCCCAGTTCAACAGCCGGTCGCCCAAATCGGTAACGGGGTTCACACCGGCGGCCCGAGAAGCGCTGTTGCGGCATCGGTGGCCGGGGAACGTGCGCGAACTCCGAAACGCAATCGAACGAGGCGTTCTCCTCTGCCGAGGGGCCGAGATCGACACCGGCGACCTGCCGGCTTCCGTGTCCACTCCCAGTCCATCCGTTACTCGGGTGGCGATCGGCGAAGGGGTGCCGATTGGCACGGTCGAGATTGAACACATCCGCCGGGTGCTCGCGGCTAGCCCGACTCTTGAAGACGCGGCACGGACGCTTGGCATCGACTCCAGCACCCTGTACCGTAAGCGGAAGAGATACGGGCTATGACTCCAGGATCGTGAACATGTCGTTGCGTTATCGTCTGTGGCTGTCGTTTGCCCCCGTGCTCCTCTTGCTGATTGTGCTAGGGGTCGCGTTCATCTATTCCCTCGGCGTTGTAGGAGATCGGATCGAGGCCATCCTCCGGGAAAATTACCGCAGCGTGGAGGCAATGAATGGTCTGAACGAAGCGGTTGAACGAATTGACTCGTCTTTCCAGTTCGCGCAGGCCGAACGACCTCGGGCCAAACGCCAGTATGACGAGAATTGGATCGCCTACCAGAAGCACCTGGAGGTCGAGCAAAACAACATCACCGAGCCGGGCGAGAAAGAGTTGGTCGATCGCCTAACCGCATTGACCGATCGGTATCAATTCCTCGGGGGTCGCTTTTTCGACCCGGCTCGTCCCGCCGGCGAGCGGGCCATCGACTACTTCCTGCCGGACGGGCAGCCGGGGCCGTTACTGGAAACGCTCCAACAGATTAAGCAAGTCGCCGGTGAAATCCGCCGTTTGAATCAAGACAGTATGGAGGCGGCCAGCCAACAGGCACGGGAGACTGCGGCGACGACCCGGCTCTGGGCGGGCTTGGGCCTACTCGCCGCCATTGCCGCAACCGGCCTACTCGCGTGGCGGACGACCCGCACCATCCTACGCCCGATCGACGACTTGACGCGGTCCGCCCGCGCGGTCGGGGATGGCCGATTCGACCAGATGGTGACGGCCAATACGCGAGACGAGATCGGCGAGTTGGTAGCGGCATTTAATCGGATGACCTCGCAGTTACGAGACCTGAAACAGTCTCTGGCGTCCCGTCTCCTCCGGGCACAGCAAGCGAGCCAAGCGGCGATCGACTCGTTCCCCGATCCGGTCTTGGTGGTGGACCGCGATGGGCGCGTAGAAATGGCGAACCCGGCTGCCCGTAATCTCCTGGGAGTGGTGCCCGATGGGGACCAGCCTGGTCCGGTGTGGCAACCGCCGGATCGCCTCCGTGGCCCGATCGAGGCCGCCCTCCAAACCCAACAATCATTTCTCACCCAGTCGTTCGACCAGGCGGTCACCTACCGGATCGGAGGTGAAGACCGATCGTACATCCCACAGGTACTTCCTGTGCGCGACCCCTACGGCGGCACGCTTGGGGCGGCAGTCGTCCTGAACGACGTGACCCGGTTCCGCCTGCTGGACGAGTTCAAGAGTGACTTGGTTGCAACCGCGAGTCATGAGCTGAAGACCCCACTGACCGGGCTACGATTGGCGGTCCACTTGTTGATCGAGGAGGCTGTCGGACCCCTCACCGCGAAGCAGACGGAATTATTGATTGACGCACGGGAAAACACGGAGCGACTAGTCGGGATCGTCGATCACCTGCTGTATTTGGCCCGACTCGAACACGGCAACGAGCAACTCAAGCTGGCGCCGGAAGAACCAGGCCAGCTACTCCAAGCGGCAGCCGAGCGAGTGCATCAAGTATTCAACGGCAAGCGGCTGATGTTTGAACTGGACACTGAGCAACCGCTAGGAATGGTGGCTGTCGATTCCCGGCGACTCGGTCAGGTGTTGGATAACTTGCTCGTCAACGCCGCCACCTATACCGAGCTAGGGGGGCAGATTATTTTGTCCGCGCGGGCGGCCACACACGACCGTGTTGAGTTGGCCGTCAAGGACACCGGCGTCGGTATCCCGGTGGAGTACCTACCCCACGTGTTTGATAAGTTCTTTCGCATTCCTGGGCAGAGTCGTGGGCACGGAACTGGTCTCGGGTTGGCGATCGTGCGTGAGATCGTGACCGCACACGGGGGCGAGATCGTCTGCGAGAGTGAGCCGGGTTCAGGGACCACGTTCCGCCTCTTCCTGCCCCTGTGGGCCGGGACGGAAGATCAGCTTCACGCCGGAGGAATCTCGTGAGCACACCGGATGAAACTCGTGGACGGCCCGAGCAGTTCTTGGCCATGATTCGTCAGCAGCAGCGGGGGCGGCTCAAGGTGTATTTGGGGTTCGCCCCAGGGGTCGGTAAAACCTACGAAATGTTGCAAGAAGCCCAGCGAATTCGGTTGCAAGGGGTCGATGTCGTCGTCGGAGTTGTGGAGACACATGGGCGGGCTGATACGGCCGCGCTTGTCGAGGGGTTGGAGCAAGTCGCCCGCTCCAAGATTGAGTACCGTGGCGTTGTCCTTGAGGAAATGGATATCGACGCAATACTGGCCCGGCACCCCACCGTCGTGCTGGTAGACGAGCTAGCGCACACCAACGCGCCGGGGAGTAAACATGGTAAGCGGTACGAAGACGTAGATGACCTCCTTCGGGCCGGAATCAACGTCATTAGCACGTTGAACATCCAACACCTGGAGAGTCTGTACGACACGGTCGAGCGGTTTACCGGCGTCCGGCAGAAGGAGCGGGTTCCGGACTACGTCCTCCAGCAGGCGGATCAAGTGGTGAACGTGGACTTGCCGGCTGAAGACCTCCAAGAGCGGCTGCGACAGGGTAAGGTCTACCCGTCGGACCGGGTCGGTCGGGCGTTGGAAAACTATTTTACCTCGGAGAATTTGAACCAGCTTCGGGAGATCGCACTGGAACACTTGGCCCACCTGTTGGACCGTCGGCGGAGGGTGAAGGAGACGGCGGCCGCCGGGCTTCCAGGGGGGTCGGAGCGCGTGATGGTGTGCATTAGCTCGGGCAGCCCGAGCGCTCCGAAGATGGTCCGGGCCGGGGCACGGTTAGCGGACCGGCTTGGGGCGCCGTGGTACGCCGTCTACATCCAGACCCCACGGGAACGAGTCGAGCGGGTAGACGCGGCAACCCAACGGCGGGTGACCGACACCTTGACCCTGGCGCAACAGTTGAACGGGGTGCCGATGCAGTTCTCCGGGACGGACGTGGCCGGGGCCATCGCAGGGTTCGCCAAGGAGTACGGGATCACCCACATCGTCCTCGGTCGAAGCGTTCGTCCGTGGTACGCCCGGTGGCTGGGGCCAAGCGTACTCGACAACGTGTTGCGGGCCGTTCCCGAAGCAGACATCATCGTCGTCGGACGAAGTTAACCTCCTATTTTCATTAGCAGAATTACAGTCACAAACTTAGCTCCGTCCACGCCGACCGTCTGAAACTTCAGGGTCATCAGGGACGATAACTCGTCAGCAGGCTGGATGGGCACGCCGACAAGCGTGGTCTCGATCGCCGATCGGAACGCTTTTCGGTGATGATGAAGGAGAGTCGAACAGAATCCGGCATCCGAGAAAGATCAGTTACGACCGGGCAGAGTATTAATCCAGACTGACCACTTCCCCACCGGCCCGAGTAGCGAGGGCAGGTAGCATCGAGTCAGCGGAGTAGGTTAGGAAACGCACCGAGCCATCGGCGAATGCGAAGTTGGCTCCGCCGTGATGCAGGGACCAGAAGTGGAAGGCGTCGCATTGCTCAGTCACTTTGCCGGGGCGGAAGTTGTACGGCCCCTTTGGGCAGGCTGCCGTGTACGGGTCGGTGCCGCCGTTTAATTCCCGCACTCCTAAAGCGGTGTCCCCGCTGCCGTCCACGGACCCGGAAGCGTACCACCAGCCCAGCCAGAAGTCCGGGCTGGGTGGCCGCTCCCCAATCATCACGGTGTTACTGCACCCATCGGTCACGTCGGTCAACCGTACCTGTGATCCCCGATATAGCATCCCATTCGTGGAACGGTAGTCGGTCCCGATGACCCCGAGGTATCCCCCGACGGCGACCCGCAGGTTCGTGTGGGTGTCGCGGACCTCCATCTGGCGGGGATCCGCCGGGCAGGCATACACTTTCACCGGGGTCATGATGCCCAAGTGCGGAAGGGCGAACGGGTAGTTCGGTTTGGCTTCGTAAGCGCTGGTGGTGTACGTCATCAGCCCGGTCTGTTCGACTTCGGGCAACAACCGGAGTAGCCACCCCGAGTAGGGGAATTTTTCGCCCTTGACTGCGCGTGTCAATCCTGGCGGTAAGCGGCCATTCGCCGACTCGTGGTTGTGGATGGCAAGCGCGATCTGCTTGAGGTTGTTTTGACAAGCCAACTGCGAGGCAGCGGCCCGGACCTTCTGGACCGCTGGCAGAAGTAAGCCGATCAGCACCGCAATGATTGCGATGACGACGAGAAGTTCGATCAGTGTGAACGCGCTACGGTTTTGATGATCCAGACGCATATGAAGAACTCCGTGCAAGTTGACACATCTACACTTTGCGAGATCGCTTAATCACGAAATAGCCAAGCAGAGCAACGAAAATTCCGCCCCCGATGAACCACCAGATTAACGTATTCCGTTTCGGGGCCACGCCAACGGGTTCGGAAATGCCGAACGCAGACAGCTCGAATTCGGATTCTTTCGGGCAGTCGTCGGTGTATTTGGTCTCGATTTCGGTCGTGACAGTCATGAACAACTTGTTCGGAGCAAGGTAACCTTTGTTTTCTTCCTGCATTTTGAATCGGACCGGAAGATTTTTCGGGTGGTTGACGAATTGATGCGTGCATTTTGTCTCGGCGGACACGCCCGGATCCCGATCCCGGCTATCTGTCACGCTGATCTCATAGCTGGTCAGCGCCCAATAGCGTGATCGGTCAAATTGCAGCCAGCCGGTGTATTTCTCCTCGATCACTTTTTTCACGAGATTTGTTGCTGTAAATTCGATGCGAACTTCACGGTTCGGTCGTTCCGAGGCCGTAATAATTTTGAACGTCGGGTTCGTCACGAGGTCGATCAACTGCAGGTTCGGGTTGATTGTCAACCACCCGTAAAAGGTATTTTTCGATCCGCGAATTTTATAGCCGCCGACTTCCACGTCCGGCCCTTGCGACGGGTGCAGGTCAATTCGGTCGAGGAGCCAGGAGTTGCCCGCCTGGCGCTTGGTCGCAAGAAACGCATAACGGTCATTAATGCAGACCGTTTTCGTTGCCAGCGCCTGGCCGTATTCTTCTTCGACGCTCCCAAGCTCACTGCCACTCGTTGATTTTTGATTGACGTAGCGATACGTGTGAACGGAATCCTTGGAACCGGACTCCGTTCGCCGCACGGTTTTTTTGGTCTCGATCCGAAAACACGGAAAGTCCGTGGGCAGCTTACGCCAAGTCTCAACGGCCTCTGCCAGAAAGGCGTCCCGCAAACTCTGCTCGTTTTGGGCACGAGCAGAAGGAACCGAGCCAAAGAGTACGAAAGCGAGAAGCAAAACTGATATTCTCATTGGCCCGATCCTCATCTGTCAGATGGACATCAACTCGGGTTGTCACAACCTCACGGGCCGGCCACGGTCTGACACCAACAGTCGGACCGAGACAGATCGCCGGGTAAAGTGACCTGAAGGCACGAAACTTTCGTTGGGGGTGGTCCAGCGGCAGGAGCACACGCATTAGCAGTGGTAGCGTTGCAATCTCCAACGCAAGATCCTGGGTTTAGTTTCCAAGCGCAGCCCGAGGTGGTCGGGTTCGCAGGAGTCGAGTTCTCGCAGTCGGGCTTATGGTAAGTGTCGTTGGCATTCCCAACCGGCAGCGTGGCCGTCGCACCGACTGCATCTCGACCCGCCACAGACATCACCCCGAGACTAGCCATCCCGAGGCCGATCGTGAGTAGCGACCAGCCGACGAAAGTGGTCATAAACAACCCGCAGGACTTCAACATCATATCTCCTCGAATCCGAGATCAACCACACCGACTACCGGCTTGTATCGGCCCGACACGGACCGCCGGATCGGACCCTATGGCTCGACTCCGGCGTCCGCCGCATCGCGCGGTAGAACTTTGGCCGTGACCCGGCAAGTGACGCGGAACAGAGCGCTGTCTTCAAGGTAAAGTTGGAAACGTTGATCGAACAACCCTGGCTTTTCGCCAAAGTAAACGCGCACAGTCAATCTGTGGGATTCGCCTGGAGCAATCTCTGCCGGCAGTCCTTCAGCAACCATGCATCGACAGGTCGAAGGTGCGCCGAGCAGGCGAACAGGGCGCGTTGTCCGGTTGGTGACACTGAAGTGATACTCGACCCGGTTGCCGGCGGTGACATCGCCAGCCGCGATAATGGACGGATGGACCAGCAACGGCTCGTCATGCATCACCGCCTGCATGTAGTTCAGTCCGTCGTACCGATACGTCAGCAGGACAACCGTCGAAACGGCGATGGCCGCCGGTACCCATCTCTGCCACTGATGCAATAGGGTTGACAACTGGCTAGCAAAACTTGTCGGGTGGGAGCAAATGAGCAGGAGGAGGACCGCGAGATCTAAGGTCAGCGTCCACCACGGGCTAGTTTTGATTGCGCCGAAGCAGCCACAATCCGCTACACCTTGCCAGCCAAGATAACCGCTGATACCAGCGAAAACCGCGAATGTACCAACCGATAAAAACCAAAGAACGGATCGACCGATACCCACGATTAAAGCCATGCCCAGACAAAGTTCCCAAAGAACGGCGGCAAATTGCACACTCGGCGCCGCGAACAAACCGACCGATGGCAAAGCCGAAACACTCTGCCCGTACAGTTTCAAACCAGCAGCACCCAGCAACAACCCGCCTAAAGCCAGTTGCACGATACGCTGGGCCAGTTCTGTACGCAAGAAAGAAAGCACAAATAACTCCGGCAATGAAATGGGCGACCGTTCCGGTTGAGTTGTGACACTAGTATTTGCCCACCCATAAGAATGTCAACAGCAAAACGGCACTTTTTACAAAGATTTGCTTCGCCAAGAAAATAACGTGGCCTGATGACAAGGTTTACGTCAACACGAATTTGCTAGTTGACTCAGATTTGCATCAAAACTTGATGCCGAGCGTCGTGAAGTAGGTCAGGTCGTTTCGCTTGGCGTTGCCGGGGTCGCTGTCGTAGCGGTCTTGCACGCCGACTCGCAGGACGGTGCCGGTTTCGGGGTCGATGACGTACTCGTAGGCCACCCGCGCTCGCAATCGAAATTGGCCCCAATCACCGATCCGGGGGTAGAGGTCCATGATGGAAATCAGCGAACTGTGCTCGCTGACTTTACACCGGAAGTCGTACCCGAGTAGGAATTCCTCGACCCACCGACTGGCGGACCCGTCCGAACCCAACTCGCGCACCGCACCGACCCCGACGCGGGTTCGTAACGTTTTGCGGGAGTCGTCGAAGACCGTGTAACCCGTACCGCCATAGATGCCGACGCGGAACCGATAGGCACGTAGTTCGTCGTATTCGACTTGGTTGGCGGCGAACAGCGACCAGCGGCTGCCGGGGAACAGGATTTCATCCCGCGAGTTGAGCAGCGCTTGTTGCGTGCTGGTCTTCGCGTTTTGGACCGCATACACGTACAGGAAGTCCGAGGTGAACACGTTGGTGTCGGTCTTGCGGCGGACGTTCCAGCCGCCCCGGAAGTTGAACACGTCCGAGTTCCCGCTCGCCCCGTTCAACCCCAAATCCATGCCGCCCGTCCAAGGCTTTGGCAGGCGGATCATCGGCAGCAACCCCCCATCGGCACGGTCACGGGGTTCGACTGGTGCTTCGGGATCGAGAATTGGTTCCGGACGTGGCGTCGGCGTGGGGCTGTTCGGGAAGACGAGACTCGGGGTGAACGTTTCACTGAGCGGAACCCCGGACGAGGTCCGGCTACTAATGGGCGGCGGGGAGGCAATTGGTTGCCCCTGCGCAACACCACTGCAAACGTAAAACAGGCCAACACCAACGACCCACCCGAGGCGCCCCATTCGCAACTTCCTCACGATTCCCTACGTCGATGACTCGGCTCAGTTGATGACCAACTGGGAGAGGAATTGCGAGTGAATACCAACACCGATGCGGCAACGCAACGGCTACTTTTCGGACGGCGGGTACAAGTCATCGAACTGGGAGATGTTGGCTAAATCGACGACCGCTTTCCATTGGGCGTCGAGGGCGCTCAGGTAG
Source organism: Fimbriiglobus sp. (assembly GCA_043785105.1). Lineage (GTDB taxonomy): Bacteria > Planctomycetota > Planctomycetia > Gemmatales > Gemmataceae > Fimbriiglobus. Next base: position 36,099 of record JAYVXO010000103.1, on the reverse strand, counting down.
GCTTGAATCGACTGAGCCAGGGTCTGTTGCGTTGTGATGATGTCGTTGAATTGCACACTTCCGGGGACATCGGTTTGCCACCGGAGTACCAGCGTTTGGTAGGCGCGGGTTTGGTAGGGCAGAATCTTGTCGCGGTAATTGGCGACAATCGTCCGGTTGGAATCGTAGCGCGCGAACGCCTCCGCAGAACGCCCGGCCAAGTCGTTTTCGGCCACTCGCAATTGCTCTCGGGCTGACGCAATTCGGGACGATGCGGAGCGGATGTTCCCTTGGTTCCGGTCCGAAATGGGGAGCTGAATCCCGATTTGAATCCCGAACTGATAATTCTGAGCAGCGTTGTCGTATTGGTGGTACGTGTTCGTTTGCAAGTCGGGAATCGGAATTCGCTTCTGCAACGTTAAATTCGTGTTGGCTTGGGAGATGGTATTTCTAGCCGTCAAGATGTCCGTGTGTTGTTCGCTGATTCGGTTCTTCACGTCGTCGATGCTGAAACTTGGGGGCGGCGCGTCGGCCCGCCCCACTAACGGCGCAAACGGCAGTTTCGGTTGCCCCACAGCGGCGGCCAATTGCTTCCACGCCGATCGGTACGTGGCCTCCGCTTGAACCATCGCGTTGCGGGCTTGGACCGCTTGCGCGTAAAGTTGATACGGTTCATACCCCGCTGCGAATCCGGACGCGACCTGACGGAGTTGCAGTTGGTAGACTTCATCCACCATGTCCGCCAACGCTTTGTTGTACTCCAGGCTTTGCTTAGCCACGATCGCGGAGAAGTAATACGTGCGAACCTGCGAGGTCACATCCACTTGGGCTTTGCGAACGGCGACATACGCATTGATGTAGTCGTACCCCGAAACTTGTTGGGCCAACGAGAGCTTGCCGGCCGTCTTAATGAGCTGGTTAACGTACCCACCCTGTTGCCCGGCGCCACTTGCCGTGCTGTCGGCGGGAAGCCTCACGCCTGGTTGCACCTGGTCCGATTGGTACCCGATCGTCGGGTTGGGGTGCAGGCCCGCTTGAATCATCTGGCCGTAGGCGACATCGGCGTCGGCGGTGGTTTTGCGAATCACGGGGCTGTTGGCTAACGCCAGTTGTTGTAAATCGGACAGGCTTAGCGGCGCTTGGTCGGCCACAATAGGCAATGCCGCCGAGACCGGTGTTAATTCCGGGTAAGCTGCGCGGATAGCCTTTTGACGTTCCGTAGCGGGGGTTCCTTCTTCAAAACGAGGCGCTTTCAGCGGTAATGCATCGGCTCCGGGAAGGATACTCGGCACCTGGAACGGCGGTGTCTTTTGTCCGTCTTTCTTCGGTACTTCAGGCTTAGCAGTCGGCTCCGGTTTCGTTGCGGGCACTGCTAACACGACCGACGTTTGGGCATCAATCACCCGCGACGGCGGCGGAAGTTGCCCGTCCGGAATCATGATGCGTGGGCTAGCACAGCCGACGGTCAAGCCGACAACACAGACGGGTGCCCATCGAAGGCGAACAATCGAACGACGCAGCATAGCAACACCACCCGCACGAGGAAGTTCACTTCAATCATCGACGGACGGAGTCGTGCAGGTTGAGTAGATTGGCTAAAAAATGAGCAATGTGACGACTGGGCGAGTTTCGCAGGCTAATACGATTAGTGGGCCATGTCTCCGGCACCTTCTGGGGGCGTGCGATGGCCGTAAAAACTGTAAAGAACGGGCACCAAGTTTAAGCAGAGAATCGTGAACAGCATCCCGCCCACGACCACCACAGCTAGCGGGCGTTGGGATTCCGAACCCATTTTGGTGGACATGGCAGCGGGTAAAAGCCCCAGAATCGCCGCGAGTGCGGTCATGACCACAGGCCGAACGAGGTGTCGGGTTCCGGTGGTTAACGCTTCGCCCAACTCCATACCTTTCGCGCGTAAGCCGTTGAACGACGAGACGAATAGCAACCCGTTCATCACGGCGACACCCAGAATGGAAATGAACCCCACGGCGGCGGAGATGTTGAAGTTTAGTCCGACCAGCTTCAGCGCCCAAACGCCGCCAATCCCCATTGCCAGGACGTTAGCGAACACCACGGTGGCGTCAAGGAACGAGCGGAACGCCATGTAAAGCATGACCGCGATGAGCACCATCGAGACGGCAAACATCTTGGCCATGCGCTGCTCGGCGGCTTCCATTTGTTTGAACTCGCCGCTCCACTCGGACCGATACGGCACGTGTAGCATGGGGTCGATTTTGGCACGGGCTTCAGTTACGGTGCTGGCGAGGTCGCGGCCTCGGACTTCAAACTTAATCGCAATCAGTCGTTGGCCTTGTTCGCGGTAAATCGTCGATGCGCCGGGCCGCAAGAACGACCCGGCGGGGTCGGGTTGGCCACTTTTGTTGAGCGGCGTGACCAGTTCCACCAGGGGCCGGGTCGGGGTTGAGACCGAAATTGCTGGGGCGTTGAAGATGTTGCCCGTCGGCGACGGCATCGCCATCGTCGTGCCGGACGGCGTTTGGCCGACCCCCCCGGAACTGATGGGCGTCGTGCCTTGGTTGACTTGGCTACCAGAAGTCACGACATTCCCGACTGGCACGGGGATCTTCAAAATGGAGTCGAGGTCGCCACGCAATTCGGGCGGCCAGCGAACAGTGAGGTCGAAGGTTTTGCCGCCTTCCTGAATTTGGGTGACCGCTTTGCCGCCGACTGCCGATTGGATCACGGCTTGCACGTCCGCCGACGAGACGTTCCAGAACGCGCACTTCTGGCGATCGACGGGGAACTCCAAGTTTGATTGGCCTTGGATGCGGAAAACACCGGCATTTTGAACCCCCTGAACCGTGTTCAAGTTGTCGCGGATTTTCATCGCGGTCTCTTCGAGCACGTCCAAATCCGGACCGAACACCTTGATGGAGTTTTCACCCTTGACTCCGGAAAGGGCTTCCATCACGTTGTCGCGGATGATCTGCGAGATGTCAAAATCAATCCCCGGAAAGTTCTCTTCGAGCATGGCGTCCAGTTCATGAACGAGTTCCGCCTTGGTGCGGATGCGGCCCAACTTCGGGTCGATCGGCCATTGCTCCTGGGGTCGCATCGGGATGAAAGTTTCGACGTTGTAGTACCCGGTCGGGTCGGTGCCGTCGTCGGGCCGCCCGATGGTCGGCACGATCACCGCAAACTCGGGGAAGTGTTGCAGCACCTTGCGAACCTGTTTGGAACGAACCGCCACTTCGTCCAGTGACACGTAAACCGGGAACGTCCCGCGCACCATGAGGTTGCCTTCCTCCAGTTCGGGCATGAACTCGCGGCCCATGTTGGCGGCGGTCACCCCGGTGTAAGCTAGCGCGCCGACGAACACCGCCAGTGCCACCCAGCGTAATTTGACGAGCAGATGCAGTTGTTGCAAGAACAGCCATTCCAGACTGCGGACCAGGATGTTGTCCCGTTTCGGCTTCAAATTCCGCATCGTCAACAAGCACAAAACCGGCGAAAGAAACAGCGCGAGTACCAGCGCCCCCGCCAACGCAAAGGCATAGGTGTCGGCCATCGGCCCGAAAATTTGCCCTTCGGGGCCGGTCATGGTAAACAACGGCAGCAAGGCACAAACCATGATTGCGGTGGCGAAGAAGACACTCTTGGTGACTTGTCCACAGGCGCGACTAATCCGTTCGGCGAGCGGTTCGTCGGCGTGGTTTGAACTGGTCAGGGTGCGGAAAATGCTTTCAACAATGATGACCGACGAGTCCACGATGATGCCGAAATCGACGGCGCCGATCGACAAGAGGTTCGCGGACTTGCCGCGCAGAAACAACACGCCGAACGCGAAGAGCAACGCCAACGGAATGTTGATGGCCACGATCACCGCCGCCCGCACATTGCCCAGAAACATCAGCAAGATCGCGGAGACTAGTGCCATCCCGACGATCAGGTTTTCGTTGACGGTCTCCGTCGTCTTGTTGATGAGGTCGGTGCGGTTGTAGTAGGTCACCAGTTGGATGCCGGGCGGCATGTGGCCTGGCTGGTTCAGTTCTTCAATCTTGGCGAACACGTCCTTCAATGCGGGCGTGGATTCCTGGCCTTTGCGGAGCAACACGATCCCTTGCACCACGTCGTCCTCGTCGTCCCAGGCGTAGGTTCCGTCCGGGTTCTTCAACTGCTTGCCGTCCTCGCCCGCGACGGGCCGACTGATGGCCACGCGCCCTTGCCGGGTTTGATTGCTAACGACGACGCCTTTCTTCACCAATTCCCGATCGCTGAGTTGGGGGGTGCCGTCCGGGTTGAGCATCTGGCCGCCGTACACCAACTTGTCCACCCGCACCGGGACGTTGTTGACACTGGCCACCACGATTTGGCGGATTTCGACGCACCGTCTGACTTCCTCGGCACGAAGGTACTTCGCGGCAGCCACGGGGTCGGTCATGGCCAACGTCTTTTGCTGCGGGTCTTGGCCGTTGCCGATCAACCCCAGCGAGCGGACGATAATCGTGAGTTGCCCTTGCGTCAGGTTGTCGCCGCTGCCATTCGCGTTGGCGTTACCCAGTGCGGTTTGCAACTGCGTTAACGTGATGCCGAAGAGTTTCAGTTGGTCCGGGTCGGGGTGGACCTCGTACCGCTTCACCTTGCCACCGACGCCCGTAACCCCAGCGACGCGGGGCACCCGCAACAATTCCCGTTGAACGATGTAGTCCTGCACCGATTTCAAGTCGGCCAACGTGTAAAGCGGCACGCCGGTTACGGGGTGGGTGGGGTTCTTCAGCGTGAAGCGGACGATTTCGCCAATCGGGGAGGCGGGCGATATTTGCGGGTTGACCCCGGCGGGCAAATTGACACTGGCGATGCGGTTCAGCACGTCTTGCCGGGCGTGGTCATAATCACGGTTGTAATCAAATTGATTGCGGATGTGGGACAGCCCGAACAGAGACTTACTTCGGGTCGTCTCCAGACCTTGCATCCCGGCCAACCCCACTTCCAGCGGGATCGTGACTTGCCGCTCCACTTCCTCCGCAGAGGCCCCTGGGAATTGGGCCACAACTTCGATAATCGCCGGGGCGGGGTCCGGGTAGGCTTCGATGTTGACATGGATAACGGCGTAGCCACCGCCGATGACCAGCGCCGTTGTAAACAACAAGACAATCAGGGAATTGGCGAGCGCTCCATCAATCAGTTTGCGGACCATATCTCGCTCGAATCGAATGCGGGACGAAGGCACGGGCGAACGCCGTCGCAAAGCCGACGTGCTTGAATTCGAGTCGGGCGGAAAATCAGTTGGCCGGAACCGGCAACGCATCGACGGCTTCACGAAGCAGGAGCGCACCAGCCGTCACAACCCGGTCGCCGGCGCGCATTCCGCTGCCCACTTTGACGTAAAGAGTTTGGCGTGTGCGTCGCACCACTTGCAGGCAACATTTCAGGTAGACCGTTCGATCGTCGGCACTCTGCACGAAAACGATACTGTCCCGGCCGTCTTCCGCCACGGCGTCCGCAGGCACGGCCAATTCGCCGGGCGGTGGAGGAAGATCAACTTGGGCCGTCACGAACTGACCGATTTTTAACTCACCGCGTGGGTTTTCAATTCGCCCGCTGACCAGTGCGGTGTGCTGATTCGGGTCGATCACCGCACTAATTTGTTCCAGCGTTCCGTTCAACACTACACCGGGACGCGACGGAACCGCGACCGACCAGCGAATCGGTTTCGGAACTTCGGCTAGGCGTGGCAGGTCGTCTTCGTAAACGTGCGCCCAGATCGTCAAATGCGACAGATCACCGATTTGAAACAAATCGAGCGAGGTGTCCACGATGTCGCCGACGTTCACGTTCTTCATCACGATGGTGCCACTTTGGGTGGCCCGGACTTCGACGTTCGCCCAATCGGCGGAGTCAGACTTCTTGCCCTTCCCGTCTTTGAGTTGGTCCGCTTCGGCACGCAACTTGACCAGTTCTTCATCGGTGACGCGATTCGATTGCAACGTTCGTTCGGTTCGTTCCACTGCAAGCCGATCATCACGCACGGTTTGTTCGGCGGCTCGTAACGTGCTTTCCGGAGTACCACCCAAATCACTCAGTTCCTTAAGGCGGCCCAGAATCTGTTCATCTGACCGTAACTTTGATAGAGCACCTACGAGATCGCTCTTCATGTTTCCGAAACTGGAACTCCAAACCACAGCAAGAAGTTGACCTTTCGTGACCACATCGCCAACCCGCAAGTCACGCGGCGCCGGTTCGGAAGCCGTACTGATCCGTACAATCTCGCCAGGGAAACGGGCGTGGACTCGTTGCAAACTGTTGTTATCGAGGCTGAGGGAACCCTGGAACGGCGGCAGGTGAATGGGCTGTGTAGACGCGACAACAGGCTCCGTACTCAGCCCCATTTTGTCGGCAACCGCCTCCGGGACTTTCACACGGTCCGCGCCAATACGAGAAATCCGCTCCGATTTCGACGGCTCCGGTTGCGACGGACTAAGTGAGCCGGTTTTCGTCTCAGAAAGAGTCGGCTTGGCAATCCACGCACCGGACGCACCGGCGAACACAACGCCAGTCGATAGCACCACCGTCTTCAAGACTCGCCAACTTCTTTGGAGCGTATCGTTCATAGTTGTGTCCCCTGCAAGCTGCTGACTCAGGTCCAATGTCGGATCAAGCGGCGCCAGATTTACGCAAAATTCAATCAATACCAGTTTATCAATCCAGCCTCACTCAATACGTCTGTTCGGAAGCAGAAGATCAACAATGAGGAAAGTTTCATCCTGAAAAGACGTGACTGATTATCACTAGACAATGTTATGTCCACAACCCACAGCAAAAAACGTGCCTCTGACACCACGAGTTGATGGCTCGTACCAGGCCTGTCAAGCGAGTGAGAATCAGAGTCAAGGCATGTCGATACGCAGTCCAGAACCTATTCTGTTTACTAAATAGCCAGTTGCTGTGATCGCTTTTCAACCACCCTGAACGATTAGAAGCCACATCACGCTGGAACGTTCCGCGCTCCGTAGTTGTTTCAATTTGTGATTGATCGACCACGTTTGGACTTGCTGGGATTTCCTGACTTGACTATGCCCGTTGACATTGGAATTCGTCTAGAGCGTCGGGGGACGTAATGGCTCGACAACTGATCGTTTGCGTAGCAATTGCGACGATGACCTCGTGGGGATGTCACACCCCGCCAGTTTATGAAAGTCAGGCGTTGCCTCGCTTTCTAGTCGATCCGTCTCCGCTTGTCGTTGCGGAACCGCTTCCCAACGAGGCCCAAATCGTGCCGGTTGCCCAACGGCCTACCGTCACGCTACCCGATGTCGTCCGCGAGTGCGTGCTGAACAACATGCGGCTGCGGGCGGGTGAAGAACGAATCCGACTGGCCCAAGCCGACTACGTGACCGAGTCGTTGATTCCGAACTGCCAAATCTTCGCGGACGCACAGTTGCTACCCGTCACCTCCGTCAGTTTTGATAACCAAGCCGGTCCACCCCAATACGACGTGTTGCTAACCGTGCCGATCGACTGGTTTGTCTTCGGTAAACGAGTCGCCGCCCAAGCTGCTGCGAAGTTGAACGTGGATGTCGCTCAGGCTGAATTCGCCGATCAACTCCGGCGGGAAATCGCTGCGACGGTCGATGCGTTTTATGACGCACTCGAAGCCGACATTGCCGTGAAGTTGGCGGAGAACGATTTGGATGCCTTGAAGTTCCTGGAGAAAACGGCCCGAGATCGGGCCAAAGAAGTTGCAAAGCTAGGGGTTGAAGTTCGGCGAGTTCAGCTAGCGGTCCTCGACGTACAACGCGAAGTTCGGAAACGCCGGGCCGCAGCGGAGACCACCAAGGCAAAATTGCAGGCCCGGATTGGTCGCCCCGCCGACACACCGGATTTTGTGGTGAAGGGAACGTTAGCAGTCCGCGCCGCCGCCCCGTTGTTGAGCGTCAATCAGGCTTGGACTCTGGCCGAACAGAACCGCCCCGACCTGATCGCCGCTCGCCGGGCTATCGTGGCTGCCGATGCGGCGATCGTCCGGGAACGTCGCAAAGCCGGGCCGCAAATGTCGATCACCACGGGGCCGGACTACCAAGACCAAATGCGAATCACCGGGTTCCGCAATGCGTGGCTCTGGACTGTCGCACTGAATAGCACGTTGCCGATCACCGACCGCAACCAGGGCCGAATCCTGACGGCGGAAGCACTGTCTCGGAGCACCCGTGCGGGACTGGGGGCAGCCACTGCCGAAGCGCGTGCGGAGGTCGAACAAGCCGTTGCTGAATACACCGAAGCACTCAACGGCGTGACCGGGGAAGACGTGGCCTCCCTCCGCACGGCACGGGAGGTCCGCGACGAAACTTTGGCCGCGTACAAAAACGGCGATAAAGACCTACTCGATGCCCTCGACGCCGAGCGCGCGTACCGCGACCGAGTCCGAAACACGCTGGGCAACCTCACGGATTACTGGCAGGCGCTCAACCGATTGAACGCCGCCGTCGGGCAACGAGTCTTGACCGCAGTGGAATCGGACAAAGACACATTGCTCGACGATTTAAGTGCCAAGGAATCAACCCCCGCGCCGAAATGATCGTCGTTGCGTAACTTCTCGTGAGAGGGATCGTCATGACCGAATGGTCCATCGCAATGGCCGGCGCAGGTGCGGGCTTGGCGATTTCAGTCGGATTGGAAAGTGCCTATTCCTATCTCCGGCGACAGCTACTTGTTGAGCCGACGATCGCCTCGCACTTCTCGCCAAAAGGCGGTTGCACGGACGCAATTATCGCGGAGCTTCGTCTGGCGCGGCGGGAAGTTCTCGTTCAAGCCTACTCGTTCTCGTGCAAACTGATCGCACAAGCTTTGATTGATGCGGCGGAACGGGGTGTCGCAGTCCGGATCCTGCTCGATCGGTCGAACGAGAAGGAATCCTATTCCGAAATTGGCGACCTGAAGCAGTACCAAATCGAACTCCTGATCGACGCCTGCCACGCCATCGCGCACAACAAAATCATGTTAATCGACGGGCAAACACTCCTCACGGGTAGCTTCAATTTCACGCGACAAGCCGAACACGAAAACGCCGAAAACCTGTTGGTACTGAAAGGGCACAACGAACTCGTTGAACGATACCGCAAGAACTTTTTCGTCCACCACCAACACTGCCAAGAACCAGGCGGAGTGGCCAACGGTCATCTGGTCCGATTGAAAGCGGGTTGAAGCAACTCGCAAAAAAAGCCAGCCCGAAATTGCTCTCGGGCTGGCTGGGTTCTTGACAAATATCAATGCACTACGACCGTCTACTTGGGTAAGCGTCACGAGAGTTGATCGAAAATTTGTTCACTGCACTGGCATTCTTGTCTTCAGGCTGAAAGCTTGGCAGCACTCAGCCCAGGGCAAGGAGGCTTGGCGACGACGCCCTGGGTCGTCACCATAAAAAGTCTCAGCCTGAAGGGCTGACAGCCATCGTTCCTGACTCTCGGCTCGCAGTCCTTCAGACTGCTAGGAAAAGCGATCCGTGAACCCAGGGTTACGCCGAAGCGGCTTACCCTGGGCTGAGTTCTTCCAGGCTTTCAGCCTGAAATCCGGCAAACTGTGTGCAAACCTTCACCAACACATGTGATGCTCACCCCGGCTACTTCTTCGGCGTGCTGCTGATTATCGGATTCGCAATCGTTAGCTTTCCGCTCTTGGTTGCGGGTGTTGCTAGGGGTGACAGCGTGGTCGAACTACCAGTCACGCCGTTCGACAGATTGCTCGCACCGTTGCTAAAACTTCTACGTTGCGAGGTCTGAGTTTGTTGACTCGCAAAATACAGTTTGGCAACCGACAGGACAAAAAACGCTTCTTCGATTGGGCTGTTGAACTGCACGCCGAGTAAGATTGCAATGTGGTCGGCTAGCAGAATGATCTCCGCCCACTGCCGCTGAAAGTCCGCGAGGTTGGTCGTGGTCCCGGTACCGACGCCCGTACCTGTGATTAAACCGCTGCCCGCCGGAGTTCCAGTTGTTGGGTTGTACGGAATTCCGGTCGTCGGCAAGGCCGGTGCCGATCCCATCAAGCCCTTTGAAAGAGTCGGTTGCGTCGCGTTCGTGCTGCTAACGATGGTGTTTTTCAGCGTGAGTTTTGGTTGCTGAGTCGTTGGTGTCGTTGGCGTTTGGGCAACAACGACGTTATTGCTGACCAGCGCACAACACCCGATTAGCAAACTCACTCGGGTCATCAAATTCCGCATGGGTTGATCTCCAAGTATCGGCTCCGCAACTTCAGGTCGTGAGTTTAGCTCAATTTCTATGAGAGCGTCGTGAGGCCGCCATGAGAATGGTTTTGCAAATCTCAGTTACGGAAGTTGGCCTTCTGGCTCTGGCGGTTCTTTGCCGTATTTCACTTTGTATTCACTGGCGAATTTCGCCTTCAAGCTGGGGTCACAGATAAAACATTGGCTCTTGGCACGGGTGTGTTCCTTGCACCAATCCCCCTTGTCCTGGAATGCCTTGGCCACCTTCGCGTCGCACATGCTACAGACTTCTTCTTTGACCCCGTGTTCGTCGCACCACCAATCACTGTGGCCATGCTTCGCACCCGCCTTGGCCACCGCTTTGCCGTCCTTCTTTTCAGTCGTCTGGGTTGTGCTTTTTTGCTCACAACCAATCACAAGCAGAAGCACCAAAAGCAGTGGTGCGTGAATCCAAATCTTCATCAGGTTCGACCTCATTTGAAACGTGTTAACGGTGAACGGCGGTCAATTGTGTTGGTGTGGCCAATACTTTTCGCCGACCGATCCCCGATAGTTTTCCCGTCACGAGAAACAAAACTCGCAACACCAGCAGTGACATAATCATCGCCGAGATGACGCCACCGATCACCACGGTTGCTAGCGGCCGTTGCACCTCGGCACCCATGCCAGTGGACAATGCCATTGGCACGAAACCAAGGCACGCCACGAGCGTCGTCATGAGCACGGGTCGGAGTCGGGTGATGGCCGCCTCTTCCACGGCTTGTTCCAGTGTCCGCCCGCGTTCGATCAACTGCCGCACGTAGCTGACCAAAATCATGTCATCCAACACTGCCACACCAGATAGCGCGATGAAGCCGACACCAGCCGAGATTGAAAACGGCATATCCCGTAACCACAACGCCACGATGCCACCGACCCACGCAAACGGCACCCCGGTGAAGACGCGGAACGTGTCCATCACGTTGCCGTAGGTAGCATACAGCAACAGAAAAATCATCACGAGGGCAAGTGGCACGACGATCATCAACCGTAAACTGGCGCGTTGCAACTGCTCGAACTGACCGCCGTAGGTAATGTGGTAGCGACCAGGGGGAAGTGTCACTTCGGCCTTCACTTTGCGTTGAACTTCCGCCACGAATCTGCCCAAATCTCGGCCACGGATGTTGCACGTGATGGCGATGCGGCGTTGGCCCCATTCGCGGGTGATGGTGGAGGGGCCTTCGAGGATCGTGATGTCGGCTAACCGCGCCAGCGGAATCCGTTCCCCGGACGCGGTGGGGATTTCAATCTTGCCGACCGCCTCCGGGCTTTGCCGCCACTTCTCCGGCAAGCGAACGATGAGCGGGAACCGCAATTGGCCTTCGATCACGTCGCCCATCGGCTTGGAACCAATGCTTTCAATCAGGTCCAGAACCGCCCGAACCGGGATGCCGTACCGGGCGATTTGGTCCTGTTTCACCTTCACTTGCAGAACCCGTTGCCCGGTGATTTGCTCGACGGACAAGTCCGCCACACCGGGGATGGTTTTCATGACTTGTTCGATCTCGCCGGCCTTGGCCTTCAACACCTCCAGGTCGTCGCCGAACAACAGAACCCCGAGGTCCGTGCGAATGCCGGTTTCCATCTCGCTGATTCGCATTTCGATCGGCTGTTCAAACGCGATTTTCTGACCGGGGATGCTACGCAATTCCTTCTCGATCAGTTCGGTTAACTTCTCCTGCGTCTCCGCCTTGACCCACTTGTGCCGAGGCTTCAAGGTGATGTACATGTCCGTTAACTCGGTCCCCATCGGGTCGGTTGCGATCTCGGCTGATCCAATGCGACTCCAGACGTGTTGGACCTCGTCCGGAAACGCTTTGAGAATCGCTACCTCCAATGCCGTGTTTCGCGCGACCGATTCTTCGAGGCTCGTTCCCGGTAAGCGAATGATGTTCAGTGCAATCGCGCCTTCGGACAGCTTCGGCACGAACTCCGACCCGAGGTTCGGCGCGATCATGCCGAACGCGATGAACAACACCGTCGCCGCGAAGAGCATCACGGCGAGTTTGTGCCGCATCGTCAACTTGAGGATCGGGACGTAGATCGCCTTGATGAGTCGCAGAAGGATGGGTTCGCGCTCGCTGATTTTTCTGGGCAAAAGCAAACTCGCCAGCGCGGGCATCAACGTCATGGACACCAGCATCGACCCGGCTAGGGCGAAGATCACGGTGAGGGCCATCGGTCGGAACAGTTTGCCTTCAACCCCTTCCAGTGTCAGGATCGGCAAGTAGACGATCAGGATGATGAGTTCCCCGAACAGCGTCGGCTTGCGGACTTCAATAGCAGCATCCCGTATCACCTCGGTCCGACTAAGTCCTTCGGGGTTGTGCGCCAATCGCCGCACGCAATTCTCGATCATGACCACCGAGGAATCGACGATCATGCCGAAATCCAGCGCGCCGAGTGACAACAAGCTAGCCGCGATGCCGAACCGCCACATGCCGGTGAAGGCGAACAACATCGACAACGGAATGGCCAGCGCCACGATGAACGCCGCCCGGAGATTGCCCAGGAACAGGAACAAGACGACCACGACGAACAGCCCGCCTTCAAACAAATTCGCCCGCACCGTTGCAATCACATAGTCCACCAGCTCCGTCCGGTCGTAGACGGGTTGCACTTGCACGTTGGCCGGTAGCCCGAGTTTCACCTCGTCGAGTTTGGCCTTCAAAGCGGACGTGACCTCATGGCTGTTCTCCCCCATCGTGAGGAACCCCAGACCCAGCACCACCTCGCCTTTGCCGTCGGCGGTGACGGCCCCCCGTCGGACCTCATGGCCGATCTTGACCTCGCCCACGTCACGAATCCGGATCGGAACCCCTTCGATTGCCGCGATCTGGATTTGCCGAATTTGGTCTAACGAGGATGTGCGACCCAAACCCTGGACGAGCAACGAATTACTGCCTTGGTCGATGACCCCGCCGCCGACGTTCTGGTTGTTCTCCCGCAGCGCAGCCGTCACCTTATCGAACGTGAACCCGTACTTCGCCAACAGAGTCGGGTCGATTCGCACTTGGTATTGCCGTTCATACCCACCCCACGAGTTGACCTCCGCGACGCCGCCCACCTTCCGCATCTGAGGCCGAATCACCCAGTCATGGATCGTGCGGAGTTGGGTAACGTCATCGCCGTTTCCGGTCACAACGTAGTGAAAGACTTCCCCTAACCCGGTGGACACCGGACCCAGCTTGGGGCGTTCCAAACCCTGCGGCAGTTGTACCGTCGATAGCCGTTCGGTCACAAGTTGACGGGCAAAGTAGATGTCGGTTCCGTCCGCAAAGATGATGACAACTTGCGACAACCCGAACTTCGAGATGGACCGCAATTGCTCGATCTTCGGGAGGCCATTCAGCGCTTGCTCAATGGGGAAAGTGATCTGCTGTTCGACCTCCTCCGGCCCGAGCGATGGTGCCGTCGTGTTGATCTGAACTTGCACCGGCGTGGTGTCCGGAAACGCATCAATGTCAAGCTGCCGCATCGCCAACAGCCCACCCACCGCAGCCGCGACGGCGCCCAGGATAACTAGCCAGCGGTAATTCAGCGAAAAACTAATCAGCCAGTACATGAATATATCTTTAAGGTTTGTGGCATTGAGTTTGAACAGCTCACTTTACCGCGAGCGGTTCAAACTGAGTTCCGACGAGCCGTGGGGTTTACCCCCACGGCTCGTCGAGGCCGGAACTCAATTCGACCCGAGAGCAGTATTTCTGATGATTCCACCGAGTCTACTTTCACTTGCCGCAGCATCCGGCGCCGAAGTTTGCGCGAGACAGTTCAGCCTGAAGAACGCCGCTGCCTTTGGTGACGATGACTTCGCCGGGTTGGAGGCCGGCGATGATCTCGGTTTGGGTCTCGGTCTTCACGCCGGTGCGGACTTTGCGGACGGAGAACACCTTCGGCGCGTCTTCTTGGAGGTAGTTTTTATCACGGACAAAGACCACGTTGCAACAGCCTTCCCATTGCACCGCGTCGTTGGGCACGGAGACGACGGCGGGTTCATCGCGGAGGATGATTTTGCCGGTGCCGAAGGTGTTCGCCCGCTGCTCGCCACCGAGGTTGGGTAGGTCCACGCGAACTTTCACGGTGCGCGTTTTGGGGTCGGCTTGGGTGCTGATCCACGCCAGCTTTCCGGTCAGTTCCTCGTTGCCCGAATCCGGTGTAAACCTGACAGGTTGGCCGAGCTTCAGTCGCCGGGCGTCTTCCCCGGAGACATCGAGTTTGATCCAGAGTTGGCGGGTATCCACCACCTCGTAAAGAATCCGGGCGCTATCGACCACTTCACCGGCCACGACATCCCGTGAGACGATCACGCCATCCATCGGGGCGATGAGGGGCAGGAGGTTGGACGTAGTGTTCTGGGGATCCAGTGATTGGGCGATCTCGGTCGGAATCGCCAAGAAATGCAGCTTGGCTTTGAGTTGGTCGGGCGTCACATTCTGGAGTTCCGCTTCGCGGAGTGGCAGTCCCAAATTTACCAGCCCTTGGCGGGCGGCATCGACGCGAATCTCAATTTCCTTGACAGCAGATTCGACTTCACGCAGCCGCGATTCTTGAATCACTCCCTCGGAATTCTTGACGCTGGCTAGCAACTTCAACTTCAGTTGAAGGAGGCCGAACGCCTGGACTAGCTCCGCCTTCGTCTTGCCGACTTCGGCGGCATCAATCAGTGCGAGTACGTCCCCTTGCTTCACCGGCTCGCCCAGGTGTTTGAACGCACGCCAAACGCTGCCGGGCAACCGGCTGGAGAGGTGAACAACCCGCGTCGGGTCGTAACCGATTTCACCAGGCGCGGAGATGAACTCCAGGGCCGGGGCCATGCCGACGGGTTGGACGGCAATACCGGCTTTCTCAACATCCTGATTGCTAGTGAACTGAATTAGACGCTGGTGGCTTTTACAGATCGGGTTGTTTTCCGAACGTGCTGTGAAGTTCAACGCCCGTTTCGCTCGCTCCAAGTCCGTATCCGTGACCACGACGGCATCGGAGAGTTGCACCAGTTCCGGGTGGCACAACGTGCATTCGGGAATGCCGTGACTCTTACACCAACCCCACGACTTCACCTCGGGTGCCAGTTCGGGTTTGCAGATAATGCAAATGGACTCCGGAACATGATGCTCCTTGCACCAATCATCGGCTTCTTCGACTTCACCGTTCAGTTGCGAAAACTTCGGGACTTTCCATTCGTTGTGGTGCCCCCACCAACCCACACCACCCGCCAAAAGCAGCACAACGACAGTGGGGATGCCCGACAAGATAAACCGTGTCATTGCGATCAACCCACTCCGAACGGAATGACGCCGTTCGGGTTGGGGGGGGGGGACTTCTAGTACGACGACCTCGTTGAAAGTCTTCTGCACGCGACTCATCCTTTCAACTTCGTGACGGGTATGCCAAGTAACGACATATCAAAAACTCAATCTGAATAGTATACCGAGTCTAGCTCGTCACATTGCAGCGGGTTTGAACGGATCAGCCGATTTGGGAAATTTCGTAGGCCACAGAATGTGACATTTTCGGTGAGACAAGCTCAGGTAATGCGGGCCACCACACTTCGATTCGACAACCGATTCCGTTGGCATCACTGACGTGAACACGACCCTGAAAGGCTTCGGCGATCCGGCGAACGATCGCTAGCCCGAGTCCGATACCGGGCACGCCGGTCCGTCGGGCCGAAGTGCTCCGGAAAAAAGGGTCGAAGGCGTGGGGCCGGTCGCTAATCGCAATCCCCGGCCCGCAATCCCCGACGGCCATCGTGACGCCTACTTGGTCCCGTGCAACCTGAATGGTGACAGCAGTATCTATCGGGCTGTACTTGAAGGCGTTGTCGAGCAGGTTGTCCAGTAGTTGGGCCAACAAGACCGGGTGAACGGCAACTTCGCACGAATCATTTTCAGGCACTTCGAGACGGAGATCGCCCGCCCTCGGGTGCTTCGACCACGTCGTGACGTGCTCGTTTAACCAAGCCGTTAAACGGATCGGTGTCACGCTCGTCGGCAGGGCATCGGCATCGGAGCGGGCGAGGAACAAAAGGGCTTCGACAATCTGGATCAGATGCCGTGCGCGACCGTGGACGGTTTCCAACGTCTCGTGGTAATCGTGGGCACTGCGCGGTTGCCGCAAGCTGACTTCGACTTGCCCCAAGATGGCGGCCAAGGGCGTGCGGAGTTGGTGCGACGCATCCCCGGTGAAGCGCCGTTGACGCTCGAACGATTCTTCGAGCCGTGCTAGAAGCCCGTTGAACGATTGCCCGAGGGTCGAGAGTTCATCACCCGTCGATGGCACGGCCAGACGTTCCCGCATATCCATCGCGGACATCAACGCCGCTTGTTCTGCCATCCGCGTCACGGGCTTCAGCGCCCGATGGCACACCCACCGCCCGCCGAACAACGCCGTCACCCAAACCCCAACTGAAACCCCAATCAGGATCAACGCCAACCGCGTGAGCGCACCGTAAACCGGCGTCAGCGATTCCGCGACGATAAAGTCGAGGTAGGGGTAAAGGTGGGCTTTATCACCATGATCTTCCGGTGTTGTGGCCAGCTCTTTGGAAGGCTCGATCCGTTTCCGCAGGACTCGCCACGATGCGGAGTCACGGGAATCGTGCTTTTGTTGAACGGAGCCATCAACACGAATTCCCTCTGGCGAGTTCACGCTCCATGCTACCGCACCGCCACCAATCACTAATCGTCGGTCCGTGACTTCCCATTCCACATCATCCGCGTGAACTTCGACTACGGCAGAAATGATGTCGAGGGCGGAGTGCAACCGGGCATCGACTTGGGCATAAAGATCGGCACGCACGAGGACGTACACCGACAGGGAAAACACGAAGAGCGTTAAGCCCAGTGCGGCGAGAAAGAACGTGGTCAGCCGAGTCGTCAGAGTCACGCGGACGCATCCCCCTCGGACGGCGGGTCACCGAAGCGGTAGCCGCGATTTCGCAACGTAAAAATCAACCGGGGTCCGTGGGCTTCGAGCTTTCGACGCAATTCCATGACATGAACTTCGAGCGTGTTCGAGAGGCCGTCGTAGCGCTCGTCCCAAACGTGTTCGTAAATGCGCGTCCGGGAAAGCACTTCGCCGGGGTGCCGCAACAAGTAGACGAGCAACGACTGCTCTTTCGCCGTCAAATCCAACGCGAGACCCGCGCGACGGGTCGAGTGGGTGGCGAGGTCAATCGAAACATCTTGATACTTCAGCTTCGTGGCGTTCCGTGTCGGTCGGCGAGTAAGTGCGCGAATGCGGGCCAAGAGTTCATCGAACGCGAACGGCTTGCACAGGTAATCGTCCGCCCCGCCGTCCAACCCCTGAACGCGATCCGGGACACTGTCCCGTGCCGTCATGAACAACACCGGCGCGATACCGCCGTTGCGGCGGTATCGTTTCAAAATTGCCAAGCCGTCCTGACCGGGTAGCCACCAATCCAACAACACCACGTCCCAACCGCCGCCCTGCGTCAGGGCGTGCCAGCCGGTTTCGCCGTCGGCGGCGTGTTCGACCGTGAAGCCTTCCTCACGCAAACCGCGGACTAAATAGTCCGCGATTTCCGGTTCATCCTCGATGACGAGCAAACGGTAACTCATCGTGACTCCCCGCTGTCAGTCGGCAGAGTTTACTTCTTCTCGGCGGGCTTCAGCTTGCCGTCCGGGAGAACTTCGACTTCGATGTTTTTCTTGTCGCCGTCGTCAACGAACACTTCGTAGTATTCGAGGGTTTCTTTGCCGTCTTTCACTTTGATGACTTCTTCCCCTTTCGTCATCACACCCTTGGGGTACTTCGCCTTCACCGCGTCCGTGACAACCTTTGGCAGGTCTTTCACGGCGAGTTCTTTTTCCATGCCGGTGATGACGCCTTCGGCGGTGACGTTCACGTCGTATTTGGTTTTGCCGTCAACCAAGGCCACTTCGTAGGTCGTTTTCCCGGCTTCGACTTCCTTCGCCGCTTCTTTCATCTCGGCTTTCGGGAAGCGTTTTTTGACGCCTTCAACGACAGCCTTCGGCAACTTGTCGAGTGGGACTTTCTCTTCGTCCGCCCACACGCCGGACAGCATCGCCACGTTCGCGGCGACCGCCACCATCACGCACACCATTTGACGCATTCTGAATCTCCACTGAGGTGAAACCACGTTTCGCCGTCGGCTCTGCACCGATTGGCAACGTGAGATGTGATGTTAGCGAGCCGAGGTAAGGCCCGCGTGAGGCGAAGATAAATTCGAGCTTATTCTTGGTCATCGCCACGGGGACCAACCGGGGCGCCGAACTTGGCGTACAGCGGTGGGAGCAAGAAAAGATTCAGTAGCGTGGAGGTGACGAGACCACCGAGAATGACCACAGCAAGTGGGTACTCGATTTCGTGGCCGGGTTTGTTGCCGGCGATTACGAGGGGTAACAGTGCCAATCCCGTGGCCAGTGCCGTCATCAAAATTGGCGACAGACGTTCTTCCGCACCCCGCAACACCAGTGCAGTTCCGAACGGTTCCCCTTCATCGGTTTCTAAGTGGCGGAAGTGACTCACCATCATGATGCCGTTTCGTGCGGCGATACCCAGCACCGTCACGAAGCCGACGAGCGATCCAAGTGACAACACACCGCCGGTAAACAATACGCCGATCACGCCACCGATGAGAGCAAAGGGAATCGTCAACGCCACGAGAAGTGTGGGCCGCCACGATTGGAAATCGACGAACAGCAGCAACACGATGCCGATCAACGACAACACCGCGAGTGCGTACAGCTTCCGCGTTGATTCCTGACGGGCGGCGTATTCGCCCAGAAACTCTGGGTGATATTCCTGGTCGAACGGGATCACTTTCACCTTCGCCTCAATCTCCTTTGCCACGGACCCTAAGTCTCGCCCTTGCACGTTGCACGTCACGTCCAGTCGGCGCGAGGCGTTCTCCCGTTTGATCTCGTTGGCAGCCGGGACGATTCGCACATCAGCGACATCTTGGAGCCGCACTTGAACGCCAGATGGCGTGTCGATCGGCAAATCGCGCACCGCCGAAAGATCGGTCCGCACACTCGGCACCCCCCAGACCACGACATCGAACTTCTTCTGGCCCTCGAAAACCTCGCCGACTTTCGTGCCCTTCAGCAGCGTGGTTGAGGCTTTGCGAATGTGCCCGGCTGTCACACCGTACCGCTCCGCAGCATCGGGGCGAAGCCGAACTTCAATCTGCGCGACCGTGACTTGCGGTTCGACTTTGAGGTTGATGACCCCTTCCACGTCTTTCATCGCGGCTTCAACTTCCTTCGCCTTCGCTCGCAACACGTCCTGATCCGGCCCATAAAGCCGCACCACGATGGTCGCGCCGACGCCCGTGAGGACTTCCTTGATGCGCTCGCGCAGGAAGGTCAACACGTCCCGGTAGAGGCCGGGATAGGCGTACACCACCGCTTCGATTTTCTTGATCGACTCCTTGTAATCCGCATCGGGATCAATGCTGATCCAGAGTTCGGTGAAGTTCGGGCCGACGGGTTCATCAGCAACTTCGGCCCGGCCAATGTGGGAGCCGAAGTTGCGAACAATCGGCTTGCCGTCGTCGCCCTTCAACGCCCGCAAATCGCGGCTGGCTTGAAGCGTCACGCGGTTCATGGCTTCCAGCGACGTACCCGGCTTTTCCACGAAGTGCATCAAGAAATCAGTTTCCTGAAAGTTCGGCAAGAACTCCTGCCCCAGTCGTGTTGTCGCCGCCCCGGTCAACACGAATGCCAGGATTAACGTCAGCAAACAGACATACGGGCGGGCCATGAGGACCGGAAGAATCGGGCGATACAGCCGCTTCAACAGGGCCGTGAGTGGCGCTTCACTTCGGGCGTGTCGGCGACCCGTGAGCAGCATGTACGACAGCGCGGGCGTGACTGTAAGGGCGACGAAAAGGGACGCCACAATCGAAATCACGTAGGCGGTTGCCAGCGGTCGAAAGAAGGCACCGGAGAGGCCGTCCAGGAAGAAGATTGGCACGAAAACCAGTACCACAATCATGCTTGCATAGACCACCGCCGAACGGACTTCGAGCGACGCTTCCAGCACGATCCGGAACGCGGATTTTCTCGGCTGTGTCGGGTCATCCAGGCTTTCTTGTTGGGCCAGCCGCAACCGTCGTGCAATGTTCTCCACGTCGATGATGGCGTCATCGACGACTTCCCCAAGGGCGATCACCAACCCCGCCAGGACCATCGTGTTGATCGTGGCTCCGGAGTAGGCGAACACCAACACCGCCGTCACCAGTGACAACGGGATGGCAGTGAGGCTAATCACCGCCGTGCGCCAATCGAACAGAAACGCCAACAGAATCACAACGACCAAGCCACAACCGATGCCCAGGGCGCGGGTCAGGTTGTCGATAGCCCGTTCGATGAACGTGGCGGGGCGGAAGATCGTCGGGTCAATCTCCATGTCTTTCAAGCCCGGCTTGAGGGCTTCGATGGCTTCATCGACTTTGCGGGTCAGTTCCAGAGTGTTGGCCTGCGGTTGCTTTTCGACAATCAGCAATAGTCCTGGGCCGTCGTTGATAATCGCGTCCCCGATCGGCGCCGGCGAACCGATCACCACGTCAGCGACATCCCCCAGTCGAATCGGGGCGGTGCCTTTGAAATCGACAACGGTGCGGGCCAGATCGTAAGGTTCCATGATGGGCGACGAGTGCTTGATGGCGAGACGTTGGTTTGGAGTATCGACGAAGCCGCCGGCATCCAAACTTGCGGCGTCACCCGCCGCCTTCAACACCGCATCGAGCGTCACTTGATTCGCCCGCAATCGGTTGGGATCGACCAGCACTTGAAACTGCCGGTCGCGCTGTCCCCAAATCGCCACGTTGGCCACACCGGGGACGGACATGAGCTTGGGGCGAATCGTCCAGAGTGCGATAACGGTCATGTCGCGTTGGGAAAGCGTCTTGGACGAGATGCCGATTTTCATCACGCGGCTGGTGGAAGAGAGCGGTTGCAAAATCACCGGCGGTCGCGCGACGACCGGGAGCTTGGGCGTCTCCGCCGCGACCCGCTCTTGGACCATTTGCCGCACTTTGAGTGGGTCCGTCCCGTCTTCGAGAATCAGCACGACTTGCGACAAACCCAGTACTGATTTGGAGCGAACCGTCTTCACGCCCGGAATGCCGTTCAGGGCATTTTCCAACGGCATCGTAATGAGGCTTTCGGATTCTTCCGCCGACAGCCCCGGCGCTTCCGTCTGAATCTCGACCATTGCCGGCGCGAACTCGGGGAACACGTCCAGAGGTGCTTTACGCAACGACCGAGAACCCACAACCAACAGCACCACGCACAACGCCAGCACGACGACGCGAAGCCGAACCGAGGTTGCAATGAGCCAGGTCAGCATGAGTTGCTCTTGATGCGGGGAAGGTGAAACTACTTGCTGAAACCAGTCTCGGTGCCGAACAGTTCCGCAGCGCCTGCTGTCACCACTTTCGTCCCGACCGGGTGACGACTCCCCAGCACGGCGGTCTCACCACTGACGTAGCGAACCACCACCCGTTTGCGGTTGTAAACCCGTTCGCCGACAACCTCGTACACCCACGTCCCGCCGTGGATGTCATGAATCACGGCTGACCACGGGACCGTCAAACTTTCCTTGTCACCCTTCAACGGGACGGTCACCGAAACTCTTTGGCCAGGGCTGTACTTCGCAGCGCTTTTATCCAGTTCATAGTAAAGGTCCACCGTGCTACCGAGTGGATTGGCGGATGGTGGAGCGGCGATCGGCTTTGCTGACAGATGATGTTCACCCGGTTTCGCGGACAAGTTCCCGATCATCGCATTCGCTGCCCCGTCGAGTTCCGTCGCATCGCCGACATAGACCGGCACGCGGACCCATAACGTGCTGAGATCAAGGACTTCAAACAGCGGCGCACCCGCGTTCACATATTGCCCTTGCATGGCGTTGATGTTGCGAAGCAGTCCGTCTTGTGGGCAGTCGATGCGAAGCACCTCGCTCGTAATGCCCGATTCACTTTGCTTGAGAAGTCCGGTCAGTCGGTTGAGTGTCTCGGTTGCGGTTTCAAGCCCTTTTCGCCGAATCGCAACTTGGGCTTCCGCATCATCCACAGCCCCTTGGGTGCCGGTCATGCTTGCCAGTGTGCTTTTGGCTTGTTTCGAGGTCACGATGGCGGCGTTGAGTAACTCGTCGGCGTTTTTCATGTTCGCTTCGGCAGTGTCTCGCAGCAACATCGTGTTCGCGCGGAATTCGGGCGTCAGCAACAGCACGAGTTGAAAGATTAAATCGCCTTGCTTGACACTTTTCCCCGCTTGGGGAACCCCTGCCGGCGGGGCCTTCAAAGTTCCGCTCAGCGGGGCGGCGACCAAGATCGTATGCCCGACGGGGATCATCACTTCCCCGCCGTAGTCCCGCACTCGCTTCATCTCTTTGCGTTCGATGGTCCCGATGCGAATATCGAGTCGCTTCTCGGCATCTTCCGTGATTGTGATCTTGTTGAATTCGTCTTCTTTGGCGGTCTTGGCAACGACGGCCTGGACGGGGTGCGGTGTGGGTTTGGAACCTTCAATCGGCTTGCCCAAGATGAACCAGGCGCCGACGGCTGCTCCCAGCAACAAGCCACAGATGAGAAATCCCGTGAAAACGCCGCTGCGATAGCTCATGGTGATTTTGACACAGGTGACGATGAGGGTTCTGACTTCACTGGCAAACTCGCTGACACTTCTGGCTTGTTCAAGCGGCGACCGACACTTCGTTCCAGGTCCGCCCACGCACGGCGTTGATCGGCTTTCAGTTGGGCTTCCCGGTTCAGTGTATCAATCAGTTGCCGACTGGCTTCCAGTGAAAGTAGGTAAGATGCGTTGCCGTCCTTGTACGCATTCTCCGCCCGGCGGATCGCCGCTTCCACTTCGGGCCGGACATTTTTTCGCAGCAGGTCCACTTCGACCGTGGTCTGTCGCATCCGAATATGGGCAAGCTTGATGTCCAAAATAATTTGGTTATGCACCGTCAATCGGCGGCGAAAAAGTTGTTCGGCTTCGGCTTCGGCGCGAGCAATGCCGCCTTGGTTGCGGTTGAAAATCGGCAACGTCACACGGAACGCCGGGCCGAATTCGTGGCCGGTATTCCGACCACTGGTGGCATCCAGAATCCCGAGCAATCGCACCCAACCCACTTTCGCCAGGTGCAACCGTTCCGTCGCGGCTTGGACGGCAATTTCGGCAGAAATGGCGTCGGGCCGGGAGCGAACCGCTTCATCGACCAAGGCGTCCGCGTCCCATTCCGGGTAACTTTCTGTCGTGGAATCGACCACGAGGAACGGTTGCGGGGTGGCCCCCAACCCGGTCAAGTTCTTCATGCGCTCTTCGGCCAATGCCACTTCAAAGCCGATGCGTGCCAAGTCCTGTTTCGCCAGTAGTGCGTCAATCTTTGCGGTCGCCACTTCCTGAACACTGGCGGCGCGGGCTTTCAACCGGCCCTCCGCCAGTTCCGCAATTCGGCTGCGTAACTTCACTGCTTCGTCCGCCACGCGCACCCGTTCACGCGCCAACACCAGATCGGAATACGCTTGGCGCGTATCACGGATCAGGTCCAGTGCCGCTTGGGTCAACCGCTCCGTGGCCCGAGCGTTTTCGCGCTCGGCGGCCCGGATGCGGATCGGGCGTAACCACAACGCTTCGATGGGCATATCCATCGCGTATTTGAAGGGCTTTTCCGGGGTATAGAAGAAGTAAACCACTTCCGGGTTCGGCAGCAATCCCGCTTGAATCAAGTCGGCCTTGGTAATCTGCAAGTCCACCAACAGTTCTTGAAACGCCGCGTTATTCCACAACGCCAACAACACCGCATGGTCTTCAATGATCGGCTGATCCAGCGCCAATCCGGGTGGGACAATGACCTGGTCTAACGGTCGCGGCGGACCGACACTCAGCCCCATTCGCTCCGTAATATGCTGAGAAACCGAGCCGCGATCCGTGGCAGACGGAAGTTGGCAACCCGTGAATAGCACGAAGAAACCAAGCCCGATTCGACAGAGTGGGAAGCGCTTCATCGGCATGTCCCTGCCCCGTGTTTGTCCAAAACGTCCCTGGACGGAACGATACGAGATGTAGTATCGGCGAACGGAATGGCAAAGATGAACGATTGTAAGACGTGGTGTAGGCGGTTCAGACCAAAACCGATTCGGATTTGGCACATCGGGTCCAGAAATCGGACCCGATGGTCGGCAACGCAACATCGACACTCAGTCGTCCAACATGACCTTCTTGGCAGGCTTCAGATGAGCATCATCGAGCTTACCGACTGCCCATAGTAACCCTTTTGCAACAAGATCGAGGTACTTCTCATCGCTCACGGTCTCGTTGTTGTGGCCCAAGGTGGTGGCAAAGACTTTTGCTTTCTTGTTGTAAGTATTAGTCCACACGACAACCGACTCACCAGTAATCACTTTGCCACTTTTATCTTTGTATGTCTGCAACCCCTTGGCGAGGGGCGTGGCGGTGTCGAGGAGTTTACCCGTGAAGTTGTTGTACAGTTCTTCGTTGTTAGTTTTCCAGTTCGTCAAACCCTTGGTGATTGCATTGGTGTTGTCCAAAAATGTAATCGCAATTGGGGCTTGGGCTTCGTGTTTCGTAGTGGCCAAGCCCGTAAACTCGAACCACGGCGTGGTGACATTCGGATAGCCTTCCGTTCGGTAACTGTGCATTCCGCAGTGCAGCACGACGCCGGGCACGCCGTCGCGGTGCGGTTGAAGGATGCGGTCCACGACGGCTTTGTCTTTCACGTCGGCGCAACATTCGTCGTGAACAATCACGTCGTAACCCTTCGCCCAGTCTTGGTTCTTGTAAATGGGGTTCAAATGTTTTGTGCCCTTGTCCGCGTCGTAAGCGATGGCCCATTGCACGTTGGCTCGTGACGAAACGCCTTTGGTCAGCAAGTCTTTTTGCTTGGCGTAGTCGTGACAGCAGCCGCCAATTACGAGAAGTGCGCGAATCGGTTTCGAGTCTTCCTGGCGTGTGGACGCGATAGCGATGGAAGAGGTGATTAAAGCAGCTAAGAGTGCAAACCGGCGGAGAACAACGGATCGGGTCATGGTGTATCCAGACTGGGGGAAAGGAGATTGGGACGATACCCACAATGGGGTGGGTATCGACGTGGTGTGATTCTAGCGATGAACCACCACACCTCGCAACAGCCTGGAGCGACATTACATTTTAGGGTTGACCGGACGCAGTTTGGCTTCGGTGTAACCACGCCCGCCCAACCAAAGAATCAACCCACCCGCTACCGTGGATGCAACGCCAACGCCGAGCGCGAAGATGGGTTCAAAGAACTGCGATTGCGGGTTGTTGGCTGACGGGACTGTTGCAATGAGGTAGTACACCAGACTGAACATCATCAACAGGCCACCCATCACAAGTAACCCGATGCCGGTGATTTTCATGTGAAGCTCCGTAGTCATTTTCAGGCACTTCGTCACAGATGTGATCGTGAAGCAAGATATATGCCGTGATGAGTGAACCGCCATTCCAATTCAGACGGAATTGCGGCGAGTGGCAAGTTGCGCGGACGATTGCTCAAAGCGTGTAACGCGATGTGCCTATTGTCCCTCCCTATTGTCCCTCGACCAGCTTCCAATATTGATCGGGTGCCAAGTTCTTGAACACTTGTCCCACTCCACCTGATGGCCAGTAAACCGTGATTTTTGCAACAGGATCAGAATCCAAACCGAGGCCAAAGACACATCGGGGATCGTTGGTTGAAGCGAAACTCGCGCCACCGCTGATTAGGCGGGTTTGACGGGCGGACGTGCTTTCGAGAACCACCCGAACCGTTACGTTGACAAGGCGCCTGATAAAGCCCCTGAAAAGAAGTAAGCCGTCGCAAATTCAACACACCGCCGCCGAGTGTTCATCCCTCGGCGGCGGTCCACTTCAATCATTGTCCCGCCGATCGCGTGTTCCATTCTCGGTCATAAGCGTCTTGCTGATTCGGTGCCTTGGTGCGATCGAACGCCCCGTCGGGGTAACTGGTCATGGTCCGGTACGGCAGTGGGCCAACATGACCGCCGGTCTTAGTGAACGGGGCGGTATCTTTGCAGTAGCCGTTGGTCCGCAGCACGAATGACCGGACGTGGCCGGGTTTCAAATCGGGTAGTTTGGTCGCGTCAAATTCGATCGTGATTTCATCCCCCGGACCGGCGAGTACGAAGCGATCATCCACTTCGGTCAACAGTGCGGTCACGTCCCCGGTGCGGGTGAGTTTGCCATGCCACTTCGTCGCAGCAACGGGTTCAGTGCGGTCGTTGTTGTACTCGATCGGCGGCTTGCCATTCGGCATGACCTCTTGCATGAAACCACGGTGGGCCAAGTTTGCGTTCGCCACACCCAAAGACGATGGACTCGTCACGACCTCTGGCACCGCGAGGTAGATTTCATCCCAGTAGATTTGCAGATTCGTGCGTATTCGTAGCTTCCCAATTGGCTTGCCCACAAGTTCAGGTAGTTCCCGTGTCATCACCTTGGGCAACCCTGCCGGGAAGCCGAGGTCGGCAACCGGCGTCCATTTTCCGTCCGCGCCGAGTTGTTCCAGAACCGGCGACACCATCGGCACGCCCGCTTGGGTTGCGGCGAAGATCGACTCGGGGTAGGGGTAATCAATCCACCCGGCCAACACCATGACGGGTGGATTGGCCGTGGTACCAATCAATTGGGCGTTGAAATCGAGTTCAACGAAATGGTCCTCCGCGTACCCCAGCCAGTGCCTGTGTTTGAAGCCATCGACGGTCTTGGTGTCGCGTGACTTCAGGGTGTCGGTTACGTCACGTCCCATGTGGTCTTTGGCCGTTGTCGCATGGAACCGCTGCGTGAATTGTTGCGGTTTTTGGGTCACGTCCGGCCCACCCGTGTTGAAGCGTTCATCGGGGTGAATATCACTTTGTGCGGGGTGATCGAAGACATCGAGTCGCGCATGATCGAGGTAAAGTACCTCGTCCATCGGTTCGGAAATCTTCAGCGTGAACTTGCCGTTCTTCGCCACGAGTTGGCCGGGTTCGATCTTGACGGACTCTTCCGGACGAGACGGGCGAATGCTGCCGTCCGGACCGGATTCCCCAAGAGCACCGCCGCCCAAAAAGTCCGTGACGTAGCGAAATCGTTGACCGTCCCAGGTGTGAAGGATCGGGCACGATGTCCCCTTGCGGTTGTTCTCCAGGATCCGAGTGAATTCACAAGTCGGCACGTTCAGTTCCGCTTGTGGCACGCCATCCGGCCAGCGAACCCGGACCACATCTGCGGTCGCCACTTTCCCGATGCCCAGCGTGATGGGTTGCCGTGATAAGCCTAAACCGGCGGAGAGCGTGGTATTTTCTTGGGACATCTGCACCCGACCCGTCAACACGCCCACCGTCGCGCCGATGCCGTCGGTGTTGGTCCGCAGGTTCGCGCCTTTGTCCCGTTTGCCGGTCAGTTCTAGTTTCACGGCGCGGTTCAGATTTCCCAAACTGCGGAACACTGTCAGCCCACTGTCACTGGACCACGTTAGCAAATCCTGAAAGCAGTCGTTGTCAAAATCCGCAACCGCGAACCCGATCAGGTTCGGGAGTTGATCGGCGATCGGGCCGAACGGCACAGCGCGGTTCAGCAATTTGCCTTGGCCATCCCCCTGCAACACGATCGGTTTTCGATCCTCCGATAACCCGACGATGTCGGCGTGGCCGTCGTGGTCGAGGTCGGTCGTGACGGCTTGAATCAGTGGCGGAGAATCGGTGGTGCCTTCACTAAAGCGATTCGTCAACGTGTTGATCGGTGCGTCCGATGCGCTCAACAACACGAGCGGTTTATTTCCGGTCCGCAGCAAGAAGAGATCGGACTGTTCATCGTCATTGGCACGCAACACCAAGCCGCCGTTCCACGCACCTGTTTGGGCAGTGATCGGTTGCCCTTTACTGAACCGTAGCAGGCGGTCGTTGACTGTCACAATCGGTGATTGTCCGTCTACAAGTGTCACGACATCGACATCTCGATCCGCGTCCAAATCGGAAGCCACGAACGCGGTAACGGGGCCAAGCGTGCTAGTCAGTGGACTCAGTTTATCGGCCAGTCGAAACTTGCACGTCAACCCCGGCGTGGCTTGCGGCAGTGCCTCACCGACGTTCAACATAATTTGCACTGCCCCGATTTTACCGGGCGATTTCAAGGACGCCAAAGCTTCGGCGGGCGTGTCCGCATATTTCGCTAATAGAAGATCGAGGTCGCCATCTTGGTCCAAATCAAGCCAGGCGACGCCGAGGTAAACCCCGGTCAGTTTCTCAGTGCCCGACTCGGTCGATTTGTCGTTGAACTTCTGGCCGAGTTCGTTGCGGAACAACCGAACGCCGTAGGGGCCAGTCAAGACGACATCCGGCCAGCCGTCGTTGTCAAAATCCGCGACCGCCGTACCGAAACTGGCACCCGTTCCTAGCCCGAGTGACACCGTGGTGTCACTAAACTTTCCGTTACCGTCGTTGTGAAGTACGAGATCGGTCAACTTCCCGTTCCGCATCACGGCGGAAAGTAACAGCAAGTCCAACCGCTTATCTTGGTCGTAGTCAAACACCACGACGGTTCCGCCAAATCGTGCGCGGATTGCTTGGCGTAATTCGCCTTGAGGGTCGGCACGTAAATCCGCGTCGGTCGCCCACTTCGTGCCTTCGGAAAGTGTGACTTGAAAGTTACCCCACTTCTCGAACATCGGCAGCGGGCCGAGGAGATTTTTCACCATCGGTCGTTTACCGATCACCTCCGCGTACCGGCCCATCTCGGAGTACACCAACTGGTATTCTGACTCCCAGTTCGCGTCCACAAGGGCGATTTTTTCTTGCATCATCGCGTCAGTTTTTTGCGGATCGCGTTCATGCCCGTGTAGGGCGAGCGCATACCGTGCCGCGTTGAGATACGGGTTGAGTTCCAGGGCTTTGCGGAAGAACTCTTTCGCTTGCGGGGCATCGTCCTTGTCCGGATAGGTGACCCCGCGCTGGTACCACCCGTGCGCATCGGTGGGGTCAATCCGGGTCACCGCCTCAAAGTGCGGAGCGGCTTCGGTGAGGCGGTTGAGATAGATCAGGATGATGCCGAGCGAATAATGGGCGTGGGGATTGTCCGGGTCTTGCCGAATCACACCTTCAAACAAATCAATCGCACGCTGAAGGTTCTCCGGCGTGGTGGTGTTCAAGAGCGCGATGCCGAGGTTAATTTTGGCCGGCGTCCAGTTCGGTGCTGCTTCGACGGCCTTGTCAAATTCCACGACCGCCGCGAGGTAATCAAATTGCTCTATCAGCCCGATGCCACGCGCGTTCGCGGTGGCAGCCACTTCAAACCGCTTGGCTTCGAGACCATTTTTCAAGAACGTCCCGAACCAAACAACAACACCGACAATCAGAACCAGACCAATCACGAGCAGCACCCGCCACAATTTCGACCGTGGTGCTTCGGGGGAACTTGAAGTATTGACTGACATGATTGGTCCAAGTTTAACGGGAATGATGTGAACAAAAAATTACTTAGTGGGTTGCAATTTCGCTTGCGGTTCGCCTTGGATCAGTTTGTACGCATGGCCCGCATCAACGTCGGTCCAGACTTGCGGCGGCCCGGCGTCTTTGCCCGGCCAACGGACCGTCAGCTTGTCGATTTTCTTCGTGCTGCCAAGCCCGATCGTCACCGGCAACTCGCTTTGGCTCAGGTAACCACGGGCACCTGCCACGCACCGCTTGTAGACTTTCCCACCGGCTTCGATGGTGACTTCCGCACCAATCGCGCTGCGGTTGGATTTCTTGCCGTCGCCTTCCAGTGTGAAGCGTGCCCAGGAGTGCCCAAGTTTATTGTCGTTGCGAAGCAACGTGGCCGGACCGCCGTTGCTCATCAACACAATGTCGAGGTCGCCGTCGCCGTCAAAATCTAGGTACGCACACCCCCGACCCACCATCGGTTTGAACAGGTCGGTACCGCACTCTTTTGCCAGTGCTGGTTCAAAGAGCCGTTGCGTGTCGCCGGTGTTCCAGAACAGTTGCACAGGCTGTTCAAAAGTTTGCCCGCTCTGAGTCGAAATGTCCGGTTCAATGTGGCCGTTGCAGGTGAGCAAGTCCAGTCGGCCATCCAGGTCAAAATCGAAGTAGAACGCACCGAATTTCAACAGTTGACGACTCGGCCCAGCTAGCCCGAACGCCAGCGCCGCATCGGAGAACAGCATCTGCTTCGGGTTGCTGAGTTTCAGGAAGGTGTTCGATTCGTTCGCAAAATTGGTGATGAGCAGCGCGGACTTCCCCGGCGCATACTCGCCCCAATCAATACCCATCCCGGCACGCGGGCGGCCTTCGTCGGCATAGGCCACCGCAATCCGTTCGCCGATTTCCTCGAATACTCGGGTGCCATTCGGCCCTGGGATGTTGTGGTAAAAGAAGTTCCGCACCTTGTCGTTCGCCACGACGAGATCCGGCCAACCGTCCTCGTCCGGATCGCAAATCACAACACCTAACGACTTCGCTAATGGCCGTTGTTTCGCGTTCGGTCCGGTGCCATCGGGTTGGGTGATCGGCAAGCCGACCGCTTTGGAAACATCTTCAAATCGCTTGCCGTCGATGTTGCGATACAGCGTACACTGGGCACCATCAAACTCACTCGGCGCGACGTAGGCACGCTTACCACCTTGCAACGTGGAACTCACGTTCAAGTCCGATTTCGGCGACCAGGTGAGGTAATGACAGACGAACAGATCGAGCTTGCCGTCACCATCGTAATCCACAAACGTCGCCGACGAGCCGAACGGTATCGGCTGATCCCACTTCAAGAAGTCGTCCCACGAGCAGCGTGGAAGCGGCACCGATCCGCCGACGTTGGCACTGTCCGTCACTTCCGTGAATTTCTTGCCGCCGTCGTTGTGGAACAGCCGCGACTTGCCGATGCAATTGATGAAGATGTCTGGGAACCCGTCGTTGTCATAATCACCGACGGCGACACCCATGCCGTACATCGTGATGTTCAACCCCGTCGCCACCGTGACATCTTCAAACGTGCCGTCACCTTTGTTGCGGTACAGTTTGGGCGTGGCAGTCGAGTCTCGCCCGGTGTGCCCTGGCCAGGGACAGGAATTGACGAACAGCAAGTCCTGCAAGCCGTCGCCATCGAAGTCGATGACGGCTACGCCGCCCCCCATCGTCTCGGGGAGTAGTTTCCGACCGGACAGGCCGTTTTCGTGTTTGAAGGTGATGCCGGCTTGCTTGGTCACATCCGTGAACAGGACCGCAGGCACCGGGATCGCCTCCCGTGATTGGGCGGTGCCCGGTTTCACGACGAATGTCGGTGGCTTCTCTCGCAGCAAAAAGTAATAGCCTGCGAACCCGGCGACACTCAGGAAGAGCAGCGCCGGGAGAATGTATTTCAGATGCTTCATGGTGGAGAGAACCTATGAAATCGGCGGCTCAATCGCGTAAGAGTTCGCCACCCGCCAGGATCGTTTTGCGATGGTCCGCTGTGGTCGGGTAGACGATCCGGTCACGGGCCGCGTAATTCGCGGCAGGGTTTTTGGACCGATAAAGTCGTGTTGCCGCAGAACGGGCCACTTCGTCCGGCTTGAAAATCGTGTGGAATTCCCGGTGCAACGAGGACATCATCGCGGCGAGCGCGCCCCGGAACCCGGGGTCTTGTTCCGTGTGGTACAACGGCTGGAGCGCTTTCCACACCGCACGCATCGTGACCAACTTCGGCTGATCCGCACGCGGCGATTGCTTGCTAATTGCGTCGAACCCGGCCTGGAGTTGGCGGACGACATCCATGCGGGTTGGCAACGGTTGCTTCACGTCGGCGGCTTGGGTGGCGAGTGCCAACAAGCTGCCGAATTCCGGCGCGGGTCGGTCGGCACCTGGACTGGCGGGTTCCCCGACAAGTGTACTGTACCCTTGCTTCAATACGTCGTGGGCTTGCACGTCTTCCGGGTCCAGTTTCAGCACACGTTCCGCAGCGGTAATGGCCTTCAGTACGAACTGCTTTTGCGATTCGGAACCGTCCGGCTCAAACAGGCGCCGCTTGAACAGGCGGTTGGCAAGCATGTTTTGAATCACGTAATCGTGGCTGAAGTCGAAGCCTCGTTCGCGTGGTTGGTTAGCGGGATCGACGATGCGTTCGAGGTCCGCGATGGCGGCGTCAAGGTGTTCCGATTTCGTGGCAGTTTCGCTGTTCACGGTGGCGTTCAACCAAGCGCGGGTCCACCACGGTGCGGGCGGTTCCGCTTTGCCCGCGAGGTTGAGTTGCTCAGCCGCTTCTTGGTTGCGACCTTCTTCAATCATGACCCGTGCCAAGTTCACATGCCCTTGGCTCACCGCTTCTTTCGTGTCGCTTGCGATCAATTGCCGGAAGGCCGCTTCGGCTTGTTTGAAGTTCCCGCGTCGATTCCCAACGCCCCCTTCGATGAGGTTGGCAATGCCGTAATCGTTCCACCGCTCCCAGCGTTTTTCGGCAGGGATTGGGGACTCTTGAGGCGGCAGCGGGGTTGCGATCCCCTCAACTGGCAACGTGACTTTGTCCTGGCAGATGTCCACGATCGGCAACTTCGGCGACACCTTCCCCTCGTGAATAATGCTCATGTACTCGTAGTCGAATTTGCGGTACCGCAACTTCACGTTGAGTTCAATCGGCCCGGTGACATCCTTCGGGACATCAAGTCGGTAGTGGACCACGGCGGCTGCACCGGGTGGGATTTGGTGGTCGTAAAGCGGCGTGAAAATGTCCTGGGCGTTGCGCCGGTTGATGCGGTTGCCGTTGCGGTCGAGCATGTGAACGTTGATGAAGTGCGACCATTCATCGACCGGCCCCGTTTCGTTCGGGCCGTTCAACGCCCCGCTGCGGGCAATCTCTTTTCCACCCGACGTGGCTTGGAAATCGACCCAGATTTCGTTGGAGTCCACTGTCCCTTGCGAGAAGTGGTGACCGATAACCAGCGTGCGGACCACGACTTCGACGACGTAAGAATTCCCCGGCTTCAACACCGGCAAGTTCGGTCGGAGCGGGGCGATCAATTTTTCATGGCTCGTCGTCGCGCCGTCTTTGAGGCCGAACAGGTCGATCCGCAACCGCTTGTCCTTCAAGTAGCCTTCGTGCATCGCAATGGCTTTGTCGAAGCCCTCGCTGTGCATCGCGTACTTCGGGTCGTTCTTCAACAGTGTCATCAACCCAGTGTTGGCACCGGGGAAGTTGTGGTTGTGAACTTTGCGGATGCCGGAATTGTCGAAGTCTTTCGCGCCGAAGTCTTGGCTCTCCTTCAACGGCATGTGACAACTCGCACAGTTATCGAACGCTTTCGCCGGGTAGTAGAACGACCGTGCCCCGTGGCCCGAGGCACCACTGAGCAAGAACGAGTCGTAGTGGTTTTGGCCGCGTAGGAAGTCCTTGTAGTGGTTCAATTCCACCGGCAACGCAACCTTGTGGCACGTCGCACAGAACTCCGAAGTCTTGTGGAACGGCTTCAGGAAGGTCTTCTTGTGAACGTCCGGCTTCGCCTTGATGGTCTGATTGCTCAGTGCTTGCAAAGCTTTGTTTTCGCTGAACGCGAACGGGTAGTGGTCCGACGCCTCGATCGTGTACCCGCCGTTGCCAGTGGCGCCGTGGATGTGCGTGATCGAGTGGCACGCCACGCAGGTGATGCCGGCGTGGGCCGTCGGGTGGGTATTCATGTCGAAGGTTGGGTCGTCGAACGCGCCGCTAAACAGCGGCACCGGGTCGTGGCAGCCCGCACACCACCGGGAGCCTTTCGTGTTGCCGTCGCGTTCCAGGGAGACCTTTCGCGTTTCCGCGACGCTCACCAAGTACGCCGGGTTGTTGAACGAACTGAACTTGTGCGACGAATGGAAGTGGTCGTTGTAAACGTCCTGGTGGCACTTCATGCAATACGTGTCGCTCATCATCGAATCGGCGGGGATGAACTTGCCGTCGGACGTGTGCGATTCGGACGGGTGGAAATACGCTTCGCCGTCCTTCGGGCCTTCCGCGTACCAACGGTGCGGCGACTGGCTGTGGAGCGTGACCATGCCACCCACAAACACAGCCACACCAATCGCCCACCATTTTGCAACGCCCCACTTAATCCGGGGACCAGCCTTGCGGTGCGCGACATACGCCCACACGGCAGCAAACGGAATCACGATGTGGAGCCAGTAAACGATAGCGCGGGTAATGGTGCCGGTCGGCAGTTGCGGCAACCCCTCGAACTGAAACAGCGCGAAGCCCGTACCACCAATCAGGAGGCCGAACACATACGCCCAGATACCGCGACGAATCGCCGCCTTGTTGGGCCGCCGCCACGCGGTCAAAAAGTGCCACGTGCCGAACACGAAGAACGGCGCAAACAATATGGCCCCGATGATGCCGTGCCCCAGAAACATCCAAATGGTGAACGTCGTCGCATAACTGTAGGGTTTGCTCCACCAATCGAAGAGCGAAATCGCACTCAGGTAAGCACCCGTCGCGCCAAGAATTGCGACCGAACCGAAGGTAACATACAGCAGCGTTTTTAAGATTGGCCCGAGTGCCGGTTGGTACGGCTTCGGCGCCGTCGGACGTCGAATGACTGGCCGAGGTGACGTATTCGGGGTGGCAGATGTGGTATCAATAAATCACCAAAGCTTGGAAGAGTCGATGGACTATTTATAGCAGAATTGAACCAGAGCATTCGCTCTGACACAACAAGTCCTGTTAACTAACCGTATCTCCAAAATAACCTCAACCGAGCGACCATGACAATCCCGCGTTACCTGGCTGCCGCCTGTCAAACGGACCGTCCCAACCCACGCCATCGGTCGGAGATTGCCAACAACGTCAACCACATGCTGACAATGGCCGAGCGTGCCGTTGTCGGGTACGAACCATTTGGTGATGTCAAACTTCTGGTCTTCCCCGAGTTCGCCCACGCTGCTCCGGTGTACGAGACGGCTGCCGAACTTCACGATAAACTCGCCGTCGAACTTCCAAACGACCACACCGATCGGTACCGGGAATTTTGCAAGAAGCACCGCGTCTACATCCAGACCGGAAGCTTCCTGGAATGTATTACGCTGTACCCCGGACATGTGTTCAACACGACCTGTCTGATTGGCCCAGACGGGGTGCTATACAAGTACCGCAAGGTGAACCCGTGGATCCCTTGGGAAGTGCATACCAGCCCACACGACCTTCCGGACTTTCCCGAACCGCTGTTCCCAGTCGCCGACACCGAAATTGGCAAGCTGGGCACCGCGATTTGTTACGACTGGATCTTCCCCGAAACGATCCGCGAACTGGCGTTGAACGGGGCGGAAGTCCTGATCCGCGTCTCGGCGTACATGGACCCGTGGGGCGCGACTGCCCCGATGGACTGGTGGACAGTCGTGAATCGTTGCCGGGCGTTGGAAAACATGGCCTACGTGGTCGCGTCAAATCAAGCGGCTTCCGCCGACAATTACCCGCCGTTCAGTTGGCCGGGCGGTAGCATGGTCGTGGATTACGACGGGAGAATCTTGGCTCAAGCCGATGCCGGACCGGGTGAAAAAATCGTCATCGCGCCGATCGACATTGCCGCACTGCGTGCCGAACGGGATCGCCGAAGCGGGCACCACATGCTCGGTCATCTCCGAACCGAAGCGTACCCCCGCCAATGCCGACCCATTTACCCCGGCGGTGCAGTCAACGGCACCCCCCCGACTCTCTCCGGTAATAAGAGTGCCATTCAAACTGGGAAAAAGCGAACGACTGACTGCTAAGGATCGCTGCAAAAATAACAGCCGTGCCAATCGCCGTTGTCAATTGTGGGTTAACGAGAAAATGGCTCACTAAAAAGCATCCCGTGTGTTGGCGGATTTCAGTTCATTCAAATGGGCCGTCTGGGTTTTGTGCCCTGAAGGGGCACCGGCGTGTAGCCACGGGTGGAGGCTTTGCGCAACCCGTGGA
>JAYVXO010000102.1:0-17984 GCA_043785105.1 Fimbriiglobus sp. | reverse complement strand
GGCAAACCCAATGGAACAGCCGGGAGAAAATCCTGGCGAATCAGTAACGGAAGTTAACAGAATGTTACAGAAAGATTACTCCTTCTGACCACACCAATCGCCGCAAATCGCTAAATTGACATCGCAGTTCGTGATGCAACTACTTTCAGCTTACAACGATAATGTGCAGCGTGCAACAAACCTCTCCAGTTCCGCCGAATTCCCGAGAGTAACATCCGGAACCGCCTGCCTTACATTCGCGCGGTTCCACAAATTGCCAGCGCTCCAGGGTGTGATTACGATCGTCTCGAACATGTTCGGCTTCACAACCATCAGGGAAACCGGATAGAATACGCCGACTTTGAGGGTTCGGAATGACGATTGGCTCCGCGAATCGTGTTGTGTTGGTTCACGATTGGTTAACCGGGATGCGAGGCGGTGAAAAATGCCTCGAACCGGCTTGCTTGCGGTGGCCTGACGCGCCGTTGTTCACGTTATTGCACCAAGCCGGATCGGTGTCGGAGTCCATCGAGCGTCTGGAACCACAAACGAGTGTACTGAACCGGCTCCCCGGCGTGAAGCGGTATTACCGTTACTTACTTCCCGCGATGCCGTTTGCGGCCAAGTGGAAAATCCCGGATTGCGATTTGTTACTGAGCTTCAGCCATTGTGTTGCCAAAGCCGCCGTCCCGCCGCCCGGCGTGCCGCACATCAGCTACTGTTTCACCCCGATGCGTTACGCTTGGCACATGCAAGATGCGTACTTTCGCCGCGGGCAATTGGGGCGATTGAAAGCCGCTGCTGCAAACGTTCTTCTAGCACGCATCCGGGAATGGGATCGCCGCACGGCGGATCGCGTTACCCATTTCGTAGCGATTAGTCGCACAATCCAAAATCGTATCCAGGAATGTTACAATCGCCCCAGCGTCGTGATTTATCCACCCGTGGATACGGACTTTTACACCCCCGCACCCATCGAACGCGAAGATTATTTCTTGGTCGTGTCCGCGCTTGCACCGTACAAGCGGTTCGATTTGGCAGTTCAGGCGTGCAATCAACTGGGCAAAAAACTAATCGTAATCGGGGCAGGGCAGGATACCAAACGCTTACATCGACTCGCCGGCCCGACGGTCAACTTTCTGGGTTGGCAAACCGACGAGGTCATCCGCGATCACTTGCGGCGGTGTCGGGCGTTGTTGTTCCCCGGTGAAGAAGATTTCGGCATCGTGCCAGTCGAAGCCCAAGCCTGTGGCACGCCCGTGATCGCCTACGGACGCGGTGGTGCCACGGAGACAATCGACGCGCTCGGCGAATCCGCCAATCCCACGGGCGT
This sequence comes from Fimbriiglobus sp., assembly GCA_043785105.1. GTDB lineage: Bacteria > Planctomycetota > Planctomycetia > Gemmatales > Gemmataceae > Fimbriiglobus. Next base: position 16,672 of record JAYVXO010000102.1, on the reverse strand, counting down.
GTTTTTCCACGAGCAATCGGTCGAAAGCCTGATTGAAGCGATGGGCCGATTTTCGCAGGAAGCCGGCGTGTTCGACCCACGGACGGCCCGGAAAAATGCCCTGGCGTTCCGCAAAGAACGCTACGAAGCCGAACTGTTTGGCCTTGTCGAGCGCGTCATAAACGGCGACCGCGAGCAACCCCGCCAAGCCGCTTGACCAGAACCGTTCACCACGAATCACACGAATCGGACGAATGAAATCTGAATGATCTAAAACGATGTTTTACTTGTCCATCAGCGTACTTCACGCAGGGCGATGCCTACCTTGTTTTTGTTTTGTCTGATTCGTTCGATTCGTGTGATTCGTGGTGGTTGATCCGGGTTAGTTTCAGTTCACGATGTTCCGCAGCCGTTCACCGAGAATCGCCCGGCGACAGGCTTGGGCGCCTTTGGTGCGCATGTCGTGCAGCCCTTCTTCCGAATAAAACGCGGCGTGGGGGTTGATGATGACGCGGTCATGGCACGGGTCGGCGGGGTTGCGCCAAGCGACGAGTAACGGATGGTCGGCGGGTGGTGGTTCGACGGGTAGCACGTCAATTCCGGCACCGGCGAGTTGGCCGGAGCGGATCGCGTCGGGTATTGCCAGCACATCCAGGACATCGCCCCGGCTGGTGTTCACCAAGTAAGACCCCTTTGGCATCATGGCGATTTCTTTGGCACCGATGATGTGGCGTGTTTCCGGGGTGAGGGGGGTGTGAAGTGTCACAACGAAACTTTGCTTCAGTAATTCCGGCAAACTTTCCGCCCGCCGAATCCCGAGTGATTTGTCGTAGCCGTCCGGCGTGTGTGGATCGAAGAACACCACATTCATTCCGAGTGACTTGGCCCGTAACGCCACGGCCGTCCCGATTCGCCCCAAGCCGACGATCCCCAAGACACGGCCCCGCAATCGCACAAGTGGGGCGGCTTGGGCGTGGGACCACGGCGTCATACCGCGTAGCAACCGGGTGTTGAAGAAGCTGATGCCGCGCGTCAAGGAAAGCATCAGCCCGATGGCCGAGTCCGCCACTTCTTCGGTGCCGTAATCCGGGACGTTGGCCACCGGAATTTTGTGATTGCGAGCGCCGACGTGATCGACGTTATCGTACCCCACGCCACAACGGGTGATAAGTTTGCAATGTTTCAGCCGCGAAATGGTCGCTTCGGTCAAGGTGAATGTATGCCACATCAGCATCGCATCGACATCTTCTATTCGCCCCACAAGGTCCGATTCCTTCATCGCATTGAGTGCAACCACGTCGGCGACATCCCCCAAAACCGCCCGCTCGGGGGCAAGGTCATCGACGATAAAATCGGTTACCACAACACGAAATCGCTGGGTCATGATTTGGCTCGAATGGCGGTGTTATCGGAATCCTTGCGTTGTACCCATCCTGCACGACTCAGGCCAGCATCGACGTGCTGTAACGCATGGGATGCGAATCCACTATGCTATTAGCTACGCCCCGACCGAGGATTTTACCGCATGGCTCGTCGTTCCCGTTCTCGTGAAGTCACGCTTCAGTTGCTGTTCCAAAAGGACCAAAACGATGTGGCAGTGCCACGGCTAGCGATCACAAAATTCGCCAACGACCGATTACGCGACCCGGAACTCATCGACTTCGCACTTGCGCTGTACGACGGAGTTGTGAAACACCAACCGGAGATCGACCAACTCGTTACGGCCACGGCGGAGAAGTGGCGGTTGTCGCGGATTATGCCGGTCGATCGCAACGTGCTTCGGCTGGGGACGTTCGAGTTGCTCCACAGTCCGGATGATTCACCCACTGCCGTCGTCATTAACGAAGCCATCGAACTCTCCCGCCGATTCGCCACAGCGGATTCGCCGGGGTTCATCAACGGCATCCTCGATAAGATTGCGCAAAACCACGCCAAAGCTAAACTTGCCGCGGCAACTCCGACACCTGAGCCGGTTGTTGAGCCAGTGCCACCCGCCGAACCCGTTTCATCGCCAATCGAATAATGGTTGCTTCATGCCGCGTGGTTCGCCGTTTACTGCGATGTGTCAATCACTAGCTGCACTGGCTCGGCCTGTCGTTGCGGACTTGCACCTCCACACCACGTCCAGCGATGGTGACTACACCCCGTCCCAGGTTGTTGCCTTCGCCCGGCAGGCGAAATTATCCGCCATCGCCATCACGGACCACGACACGATCGCCGGTGTTGCCGCTGCACGCGAGGCCGCGTTGGGCACGGCGTTGACCGTCGTTGCCGGTGTCGAATGCTCGGCGGAACTGGCGGGGCGGGAGTTCCATATTCTGGGGTACTTCGTTCGCCCGGACGATCCCGAATTTCACGCGGCCCTGGTTGATGTGTGTCACCGTCGCCGCGAACGGTTTGAAGCGTTCGTGTTCAACTTGAAGGAACAAGGGATCCACTTCACGCCGGGCGTGGTGGAGTCCCTCATCAGCCGAACGCCAAGCCTCGGTCGGCGTCACCTTGCGGGGTTGTTGGTGCAATCCGAGAACGCCCGAACCCGGTACGAGGCGTTCAAGAAGTTTGTCATTCCGATCACGTCCCAAATCGCACCGTCGCATTTAACGCCCGCGCACATCGTCATCGAACGAATTCACGCAGCCGGTGGTATCGCGTCGTTAGCCCATCCGTCGCAAGACTGCGACGACGCAACCGTCACAACATTACGCGATCTTGGCATGGACGCGATTGAGGTGAACTTCCCGGCAGCGACCGTCAAGCACTCCAGAAATTTACGCGCGATTGCACAACGACTTGGCATGATTGTGACGGGTGGTAGCGATTGCCACGGTGGTGATTCGGCAACACGCACGATCGGTTGTCGTGGGTTGAATCACACCGAATGGAAGGGGCTACACCAACACATCCCCATTGCTCCGCTCGCATCCGTGTAAGCGGTTCATCACAGTGGCGCCATTCGTACTCATCACGCCGTTTGGTTCGTACCCAACGCCAAGCCGACCTGAAATCCCGTTTCATCCGGTTCTTACAGAATGGCTTTCTCGTTCCTGTAGCGCACTGTTACACAAACCCGACCACGGATCAGGCTCGGCGTCGGCCTCGGTGCGGGCACACCACGGAAAAAGGAATTGGCCAATATGAAACGGATCTTCGTGGCAATGCTTTTCGCATTGCCAGTCTTCGTGTTTGCAGGGCAAACCGCCCAAGCTCAGGGTTGCGGCGCATTCTGCTTCAAGTTTCTCGGTCTTCACCAACACGGCCCACTTTACAATTACGGACCTTACTCCGGGTACTACCCGTTCGAGCCATACGGCCCGTGGAACGCCCAACTTCAGTACACCGGACCGTACCCAGGCAACGCGGCCTGTGGTTGGAACGGGTGCGGCGGGCGTTGTGGCGTAGCGGGCGGATGTGGCGGCGCCGTAGCAGGATGTGGCAACTCTTTGGGTGGCCGTGGTTGTTCGACATCGAGCAGTGCGGCATGGGGCGGGTATGCGGTCTCGACTTTTAAGAACGTCTTTCATCGTTCCCACCCGTTGTGCAACCGGGCCAAGCTATCAACAGGTTGCTCCGCAGCGCCTGCTTCGGGGTGTGCATCATGTGGTTCGGTTGCCTCTGCAACCCCAACCCGTGATGGCAACCCCGTGTCGGCTGTCGCGGCTCCCTCACTTCAATCGGTTTCGGGGCAAATCCCTGCTGACATGCTTTCAGCAAGCTACTCAGGCCGAGAACGCTAGGTTCGCGGATTGAACTTATTGAAGCGAACAATGTCCACCGCGATCTGGTCAAAATCACCACCGATTCCTCGCACCGTGTGCGGAATCGGTCATGCTTCTGTTGGAAAAGTTCGGCGCTGACTCGCAGGGAGTTGCGCAATGTTTTCAAGGACCGAAACGCCGAGTATACCCATGAAAAAAGTGTTGTTAGCTGCGGTTGCGATTCTCGGGACCATTCTGGTTGCCAACGATGTCAGCGCGAACGGTGGCCCGTTCTTTGGCCAATCCTCTGCGGGGCCACGGTTGCCGTTCTTCCGGCAAACCCCAGTCCCTGCCTTTCAAGCCGCACCGTGGTACTTGTACTTCCCGTACAACTCCCACTTCCAAACCCCAGCCCCCATGATGGGTGCGTACTCCGCACCGCCGATGGGCGGAGCCGGCGTGAACCCGTACTTCCCTGTCCCGATGCAAATGCCTAATCGTTAGTCGCTTGAAGTCTTTCGCTATTCGCCCCGATCGGCAAGCCGAGTTTTCGGAACCGTTCGGGGCGATTTCGTTCCGATTTGCTACTTCTGTTCATCAAATTGCAGCACCGATCAGGTATATTCTTAAAAGGTGTGTGATAGGCGGTATTCATCCGCTCCCTTTTCAAACCTGTGTTTCGAGGTGTTCGCATGGCACGTCAAATCTACGGCGAGTTGGTCCCTCTCGGAGGTGGCGATCCGATTCCCCTAATCAACAAAGTGATGACCGTCGGGCGGCGCGAGTCGTGCGACATTTGCTTGAAGTTTCAAAACATTTCAGGCTTGCACTGCGAATTCACCTTCCATATCGGTTACTGGAACGTTAAGGACTTGGGCAGTTCCAACGGCGTCAAAGTGAACGACCATAAACTGATGGCCCAAATGGCCCAGGTGCTGAAGCCCGGCGATGTCATCAGCATCGCAAGTTATAAGTTCAAGCTTCAGTACGAAACCGAAGCGAACTTTGCCGAAATGGGCACGACGGAAGAAAACATCATGGGGCGGTCACTGCTCGAGAAAGCCGGTCTTGAAAAGCCGAAAAAACGGGCGGATTAGCCGGAGAAAACAGTGACCACGGAAGACGCGGAAAGCACGGAAGAAATCTGGAATCAGAATCCACGTGTACCGATTCGTTTCGACTACCTGTCTCCAACGTGTTGATTTCTTTTTCCGTTCGTTCCGTGTCTTCCGTGGTGACTCATTCGTCGTGAAGAGTCTGGTTTAGGAGTTGCAATGGCGGGTGTGTTGAGCGGGAAAGTGGCACTGGTGACGGGCGCCTCGTCGGGAATCGGACGGGCGACGGCGTTTGCTTTGGCCCAAGCCGGGGCAGATGTTGCCCTCAATTACTTCAGTATGCCCGAAGCCGCCGAGCAAACGGCGGCGGAGATTCGGAAACTCGGACGGCGAGTGTTGCTGCTCCCCGGCGACATTTCGGTCCAAGAAAACGTCGAAACAATGGTCGCCGAAACGGTCAGTCAGTTCGGCCATGTCGATGTGTACGTTTCGTCTGCCGTGTACAGCGACCGCGAGCCGTTCACCACGGCGAACATGGCGGGCTTTCGCAGAACGATCGACGTGTCGATGTGGGGCGCCTACTACGGCTTGCGGGCGTGCTGTGCCCAGATGATTAAACAGGGCACTCGTGGGAGTGCGGTCATCGTCAGTTCCCCGCACGCCCAAATCGCGTTCCCGAATTGCATGGCGTACAACATGGCGAAGGCGGCACTGGACCAGATGATGCGCACCGCCGCCGCCGAGCTATTACCCCATAAAATCCGAGTCAATTCCGTATACCCCGGCTGGACGGACACGCCCGGAGAGCGAAAATTTGCCACCGACGACGAGATTCAAAAAGCCGGCCAAGGTCTCCCGTGGGGCCGACTGGCCACGTCCGAAGAAATCGCGCGCGCAATCCTATTTCTCGCTGATCCGGGTTCGGATTATATGACCGGCACGATTCTTCACGTTGACGGCGGGCTGTTCCTACCGTGGTGGTCCAAACGGGGCGGTGGCGAGTTTTAACGCTATCCGATTCGGCGTTCGACCCACTTCACCACATCGGCAATAAACGGGTGCGAATCGCCCTCGAATTCCAGCGTGTGTTCGGCGTCGGGGTATTCGATCACCCGATTGTCACGGCTCGGGAACGACGCCACGAATTGCCGCGTTAGCGCGTTGTCAATGATCTGATCGCGTCCCGCAAGCAACGTCAGTGTCGGCCCGGTGACACACTTCACGGCCCGCTTCAAATAGAGATCGAACGCCGCACTGTTGAACAGGAATCGTGCCGTGGCTTCAGGCAGATCGTGGCGATTGGAGGCGATGAATTGTTGCCACTGCGGAGAAGCCGTAAACAGGTTCGGTTCATTGAGTGGAATCGGGAAGAACTTGGTGGGCCGCAACAGCGACGCCACGAGGATGCGAAGCCGCTGCGAAACAGCGGGCGAAACTTTCGGCTTCAAGCCGGGGCACAACAGGATCATCCCGTCCACTAGTCCTGGCTTCCGTTTCGCCAACCCAACGGCCAGCTTGCCACCCCACGAGATGCCCGCGACAAAAATCGGCAACCACGCCCGCGCTTGTCGCAGATGTTGAATGAACTCCGCCACGTCATCCATTAACCGCCGAAACCCCGGACAATCCCCCCGGTGGGCGGTGTTCAGCCCCGACCCACGCCGGTCCAACACGAACACCTCAAACCCCGCCGCCGCCAGTTTCGCGCACGAGTTCCGATACCACCCGCCATGACTGCGAATGCCATGCAACATCACAATGCGGGCGCGTGGTCGTTGGACTGGGGTGTAGTGTGCGTAGTAAAACCGATACCCATCGGAGGTATGGAATTGGCAAACTTCGCAGAAAGCCCACGGATCATGATCCGTGGGCTTTACTTCCTCACCCAAGTAACACCTCCCGCTGCTCCGTCATCATCTCCACGCGCACGGGTTCGACCGTCACCCCAAGCCCACACCCCACCAGCGCCGGGGCATGTCCCCCCCGCCCGAACGTAATGTCTTCTTCGGTCAGCCAGTCGAACACCAATCGCCGGTCGTAGGATCCTTCGCAGTAACGGATGCCCGCAACGCTGGTGGCGAAGTGGCGACCCGCAGCGGAGAGAATCGCGGACTCGCCGACTTGGCACCCGAGTTGGTAGCCGATGTTGTTCTGTTTCGCGTACTGTGCCAACCGTAACGTCGGAATGAACCCGCCGCATTTCGACAGCCGCAGATTGAACAAATCACACCACTGGTTTTCGACCGCGAGTTTGGCATCGACCATCGAGCAGAGCGATTCGTCGAGCATGATCGGCGTGCGCAATTGCTTGCGGATTCCCGCCAACCCCGCGACCTGTTCGTGCGGCACGGGTTGTTCGACACAGGTGATGCTGAACGGTTCCAGCGATTGAATTCGCTCCACGCATTCATCCACGCTCCACGCTTCGTTGGCATCGACGCGGAGGTCCATACTCGCCCCGGCCCAGCGACGAATCAGTCGCAACCGCTTAACGTCATCTTGCCCCGTGATGCCGACTTTGACTTTGAGTTGCCGAAAGCCGAGAAGCCGTTGGGCCACCGCATAAGTTCGCGCCTTCCAACCCTTCGCGGATAGAATCACGCCGCTGTATTGGACCCGTTGACGCGGTTCATACAGCTCGGGGGTTAGCATCTTCGTGACGTTCATCAGCGGTTCGCCGAAGGCCCGTCCGAACGCATCCAAGATGGCCAACTCGACGGCACACCGGGCGGCGTTTCCTTGGCACTGGCGGTCGTCACCGTGTGCTTCGGCGAGCCGGATTCGCTCCGCGAGTTGCACCGCTTGCTCGAAGGAATCGCACGGCGAGAACTGCGCGGGCAGGTCGGACCGCGTTACCAACTCCATCGCGGAATCGATTGTTTCGCCGGTGACGTAATCCCGCGGCACGCCTTCGCCCCACCCGGTGCTGCCGTCGGAAAGCTTGCAGCGCACGACGATGTTGTCCGTGTCAGTGCGCGTCTTGGACGCATGTTTCACGGGTCGCCGTAAGGGAATCCGGAGGTGGTAGGCTTCGAGTTCAACGATGTGCATGGGTGACTATTGTTGAACTTGGACGGTGCGGTCTTGCTCGGCTTGCTCCATATCCTTCCACGCATCGCGGACGAACCACAGGCCGAGAACGGTCAACATGAGGGCACTAAAAATCGGCAGCAACCGGAACCAACGCCGGTCCGCAAATCGACGCCCGCCCGCCCGGTTCGCCAACACCACGCCGATGCCGAGTGCGACGAGTACGAGGGCAAGGCCGGTGCTGAACGCCAAAAGCATGGGGATCGCGGATCCGAATTGCCCGTTGTTCATGGCGAGAAAAAAGATCAACACCGCGTCGTAACACGGGATGATTCCCCCGCCGAGGCCCAGCAACACCACCCGCGTCCACCCGAAATGCGTGGACGCATCCGGTGCGTGGTCGTGGGTGTGATCGCCGTGTTCATGGTCGTGATGGTGGTGATGTCCGCCGACGACATGCACGTGGTCCGCGCGCCCGAGTAATCGCTGAACGAACAGCCAGAACCCGACGATTGCGATAATCAGACCACCGGCTAAGGCCAACCATGATTGGGCTTCACGCGGCGGTTCGTTGCCATAAAACGCGCGGACGATGAGCGCGAACGCAATCACGGAGCCGGTGTGGGCGAAGGTGGTTATCAAACCGAGCACTACGGCGTGCAAGATCGTCCCGCGTTCACCCACGAGGTACGCGGCCACCATCGTTTTGCCGTGTCCCGGAGTGAAGGCATGGGCCGCGCCGAACACGATGCAGAGCAACAGCACCACGCCGAAGCCGAGGTCGTTTTCAAACAGCGCTTTCACGCCCCGTTCGCGGATGTCTTGCCACAACGTTCGTGGTGTGCCGACCATTTCGACGACGACAGGGGAAGCATCGGTTTGCACCGATGCGGGTTTAGGTTTCTCGGCAATCATGACCGTGGCGGCGAGGTTGCGGGACCGCTTGTCGTCCCCCGGCTTATACTCCAGGGGTGACTTGCCACGCAGGTCAACGGGTTCTTCAACATCAAGCAGTTCGACTGCGTTGTTCGCATTTTCAATCGTGAGCGTGATCTGTCCGGAGCGGTCCTCGAAGTTTTGGTCTTCAAATGTGAACTTCGGTTTTACACCTATTTCCGTCGGCCAATCCGCTTTGAACTGGTACCGCAATCGGACGTGATCGCGTTCCGGTTCAATTTCGATTTTCTCCGTCCGGAACCGCACTTCTTTCCCGCCAAACGTACTCACGAATCGGTCGATCAGGATCGGGGCTTTCTTCTCGGCGTATTTCTTGGCGTAGGACTGCTGACCTTTCAACCCATCCAAATCAGCAGGCTTTAGCAACGTGTTGCCGTCAATCGCCATCGTCCAATCATTCAGTTCGAGGGCATACTTGACCGTGACGCCACTGGCCCCGATGCGGACGTGAACCGTCCGATCAAAACGCAGATTCGGCAACGGGTGCGCGACGGCGGGTGTCGTCAGCAGCAACATAACCAGGAGTGGTGCGCAACGTCTCATGGTGTGTATCAAAACACAAAACCGGACCTTTGGCCACGCCTATTTCTTCGGGTATCGGGTATCAGTTATCAGGTATCAGGTATCGGGTATCGGGTTGAGTGCCCTGAAGGGGCACCGGGATGTAGCCACGGGTGGAGCGCTTCGCGTAACCCGTGGAACAGAAGACTTGATAACTGAGCCGCCCTGGAGGGGCGGAGGAATCCCCCGCCCCTCCAGGGCGGTTGACAGTGGGCTGTCACTGCCCAGGGGTTGCGCGAAGCGCTCCACCCCTGGCTACATCCCTGAACCCCTAACGGGGTTCTCAAGCCAAACCGCCGATTCCGTCTGTTGAGATAGGAACTGATCGGGGTCACAGGCGAAATGCACTTGTACTCTTGTTGCGGGTTACTTTGGCTTGCAGTGGCTCAGCGCCATCATCACGTACCCGGTCACGAGGTTCGGGTCGCCTTCGAGCCAGCGGTCGGTGGGGTTGGTCCAACTGCCGTCGGCCTTCTGGCGTTTCGCAATCGCCGTGACAAGGTCTTGTCGCCAGTTGTGTTTGACGCCCTTGTCATCGATAAATTCGTCCTCGCCGAGCAGTTCCAAGGTCTTCGCCATCGTGTGGTAGTAGTAGTACAACCCGCGTGCGCCGAGTTGTGGTGGCATACCGGGATTGATCTCGGTCGTGTAGTTTTTGCGCAGCCACATGAGTGCGGTTTTCATGCGCGGGTCGTCTTTCGACAGCCCGCAATAAATCATGCTTTTCACACCGGCGTAGGTCATGCTGCCATAGCCGGAGAGCGGGGCGTTGGCGTCGTCGCTGGTTTTGGTCGAACCGCCACCGGCGGCGGAGTAGATGAAGCTACCGTCGTTGATTTTCCCGGCCCACGGTTGGTCGTTGTGTTCACTTTTCAAGTTCTGGCATCGGCTGACGAACACGAGGGCTTTCTTGAACGCAGGGTCATCCGACGGCACGCCGGAATCGTGAAGGGCGTCGATAAAGAACTGCGTGTTCGAGAGGTCCGGACGGGATTTGCTATCGTACCCCGCACCGCCGTAGTAGTCGTCGGCTGCCGTTTTGCCTTCGCCGTCGTCCCATTGCAACTTCTTCAGAAACTCTGCCGCGTTCTTAACGACCGGCTTGTACTTCGCATCCCGTTTCGCCGCTATCAGGGCCATGACGTTGATGCTGGTGACGTAATTTTGTAGGCCCATCTTAGGGTCGGCCCCGGCAATGTGTCCGGCTTTCGTGTTGATGAGTTTCTCAATAAACTCTAACCCCTTGGAGGCCGGAGCATCGTCTGGTGAGACACCGCATTGCAGTAAACCCGTCGTTACAACCCCAGTCACACCAATGCTCGTCTTCGTACTCCAGCCACCATTGTCTTCTTGCGTCGTCTTCAAATAACCAATCGCTTTATCAACGCTCGTTTGCCACTGAGCCTTTGCGGAGACCGGATCAGCGGATCGGCTGACGGGGATCACTGCACATAATGCAGTAATAGTAGTGATGCACGCCAATCGGCCAATGAGTTTCGACATGGTGTTGTCCGGTAAATGTGGTGGAAACCAACACGACAAAGATGTGCCCATCAAAAAAGTAAGCCGGCTGATGCTTCAAAACCGTCGCCCATTCGGTTTTGAGACATCAGCCGGCTCACTAGTAATATACGCACCGCCCACGCCAGAAGTCAACAACCGACGTGGATTTTTTGAAAATCCAAACAGGGAGGTTTGTTTAGGACTGACGCAGTGCAACTGGGTTTGCTGTAGGATTGACGATTCCAAGCCAAAAACACACAGGATCACGGAAACACGAAAGCACGAAATCGAACCCCAAGATGATGGATTTTTTTGTGATTTCGTACTTTCGTGATCGGTTTTGGATTTCGGCATGACCGCGTAACTTCTGTTGTTATCGAACGAGCCATTAAATCGGTGATAGAACAGCCACAGGGTGCGCTAACACTTCAGAATCTACCGTTAAAAGTGACCCCAGGGGAGTTTGATGTCACAGCTATCATCCAAGCCGCGATGGTAAATGGAGCAGCCCCATTAACCACACAAAAAACGGTGTGTTGCCATCCGTGTGGTGCATCGACAACCGGAAATCATCCGAGCCACGACCGTCAGGGCGGACAGTTCCTGGCATCTTTTTCAGGGATTGGTGGTATTGGATGAGTTTTTGGCGTTGGGACCAGCCGGGCGGCTGAGTCAGCGGGTTGATGCGCGGCGAGAATCGCGGCGTGGGTGCAATCGGGGGTGTCGAAGAGATCCCGGCAGGCGTGGGAGTCACTGGGATTGGGGAACAGGCACGGCAACGACGCGCCCGGATTGTGCGCGATGGTATCGACCACCCGGCGGAACCGCCGGTCGCGTCGGACATCCCCCAGTTTGAGGTCGGGAAACAACTCGTCCGCCACCCGATCCAATTGCAACGCAACGGCCATGACTCATCCCTCGATCTGACGATGAGCAACAGTAGCGCACCATTCCGAAAAAGATGCCAGGAACTGTCAGCCGTTACCGTCGTGGCTCGGATGATCAAAGCTGTCGAGCCTCGAAGATTCGTCTCCCTTCGACCCGCCATTTACCGCTCGCAATCAATTCAATGGCATCGGGGTATGTTAGGCACTCCTCGGCAAAGACTTCGGCAGCGATTTCGGTGGGTGACTGGCAGTGCGAAATGTCGATGGCCCGTTGCATGATGATGGGGCCGGTGTCGTAGGTGTCATCCACGAAATGGACCGTGCAGCCGGACACTTTCACGCCACTGGCAAACACCGCTTCATGCACATGATGGCCGTACATGCCCCGACCACCGAACGCTGGTAGCAGTGAGGGGTGGATATTAAGCACTCGTTGCCGGAAATCGTCCGGAATCGGTAGCAATTGCAACCACCCACCCATGATGACAAAATCCACATTCGCGGCCCGAATCGCTGCAAACACCCGATCGGAAAAATCCCCGCGTGGTTGGGGCGTAATCACCTGCACCGGCAACCCTTGCTGCTTGGCCCGCTCCACGCCGAACGCATCCGGGCGACTGGAAATCACCACTTCGATTGAGGCGTGCAGTTCCCCATTCCGAATGCAATCCATCAGGTTTTGCAACGTCGTCCCGCCACCGGAGATGAGGACCGCCAATTTGGGTTTGGCGTAGGATGCTATCATGTGTTGGGTTCCGTCTCTGGTTTGCGGCATCCGGATGTTTTATGCTGGTACCTATCTTGGTGCCACGGATGACATCTTCATTGTGGGCGAATTGACACGCGCCGGAGGCGCTGATGCTGCAGGGTGAGCCAACAACCGTGTTCTATCCCGATTTGACCCGTCGGTTCGACGGGTCCACTGTTCTGGGGTATTTGAACTTCTCGGACGGTCGCGTCGATGCGCGGTTCCGCAAGAGCCTCGCGGACGCTTTTGGCTTTCTGACCGAATCCGGGGATGCGACGCCGTGGGTGACGATCCCCGGTTGGTTGCAGCACCGCGCCAACGAGTTGGAACAATCGGGGTCGGCGGCCTTCCGCGATACGGCCCAAGCGCGGCAAATCCTCGACCTCGGCTTGCGACAACTGCCCACGGCGTATCGTGCGCACCACCGCGATTTGCTGGTCCACCAGCCGGATGAGCAACTGTTCAATGCGTTCTTCCTCGCACGGTGTTGTGAGGTCGCTCTCGCAGGCCGCGCTTCGCAAACCAGCATCGAGCGAATGTTGCGAACGCTCAACGACTTCGTCGGCTATCGCCCGATTGCCTTGCTCGAAACACGGCCGCAAACCGATTTCTACCTGCATGAAAAAGTCTGCCCGGCTCCCCTGTTCTTAAAGGGCGTCGGGACTGCACCCGGTCGCTACGCCGACTTAATCCGTCCGGCGATGGAGTTGCTCGCCAAGACCGATCAACATCTTTTGGAAGAAGCCAGTTTTGACCCGTCGAAGCTCGAAGAGATCGCCCTCGACCCACGCGCGATCGACCACTTCCACCCGATGAACAAGCGGCCAAGTGTGCTGTTCGGCGAATGGGATCCGCACCGGATCAACGGCCACGGCTATTACTACCGCTTCGTGTTACGGCAATCGACACTTGATGCGTTGTCGCGTTGGGTGCATGGCGAGAAATGGCCGCACACCACCGGGTTAAAAGCACCGGACACAGGGCGGATTTTTGAAGCCGCTGCCGCCCTGTGTGGCACGATTCTGATGGGCGCCGGCGTGAGCGGCGCCGGGCCGAACTTCCACGATTCCACCGTCACCTTGTCCACGCTCGTGCAGCGGATTGCCCGCTATCGGGACGAGTTTTACAAGCAACTGCTCACGTCATTGACTGGGCCGAACGGCGATCGGCTGCGTGAGGAAGCCACGCGGTACCGGCAACCGTTCGCGGCAGTGCGGCAGTATTTGAACCAGTCGATTGCCGGCGAGCGCGCGTTGCACTTGCAGGAACGGCGGTTGGCGCTCTTGTTCGCGTCGATGGGTTACCCGAATGCCGCGCGGCAACGGGCAGCGAACATCCCGGCCCCGGCGACCCGGTTCGGCAGTGAGATTCGCCTGCTCCAAACGGAAACCGGGTTCGCCACGAAGGGCGGCAAGCTTGCGGAGGTCATTCGCTTGCTTCAGGAAGTCGAAGACCTATTGCGGCGTGGGATTGATTGCGGCGCGTTGATCGACCCGTGGAACATCCTCGGCTATCAAGGGCTATTTCCCATCTTCCCCGGTCGGGACGACACGGTGCGTGACCCGCGTGCTGAAGACTTAATCTTGACGGTCGGTCGGCAGTTCGACTTGTACGCCCAAGGGCTGTCGGTCGCGGCAGCGGGAACCGATCGGAGTTTAGAAGAACAACTCCGACTGGGGATGCGCACACTCGCGGAGTGGTGGGACCAATTCGCCACGGTCACGGTCGCGGACATGCCGCGTGTTCAGGGGCAAGAACGCACGGATGCCGCCGAACATGTTGCGAAAGCCACGGCGCTTTGGCGCACAGGGGGAGCGTCCGACCCGGCGTTTTGGCGTAAGCATCGGGACGGGTTCCGTACCCCCGCCGCGTACTCCCAAGTGATTGATGCCCTACTGAATCATGGCGATTATCGCGCCGCGCTCGCGCTGATTGTGACGTGGTTAAGCGAAGCGGACACGGTGCCGTTGCAAGACCCCTCGGCGTCGTTTTTCCGATTGGCGTTCCGCTGGCTTCATGCCGTGACGGCTGGGGAGCAACTCGACCCCGCCGAACGCGGGCCGCTGGTACGCCGCTTTTTTGAGATGCTGGAATCCAACGCCGACGACCGCTGGATCGTGCCCAATCTCGGGTTCAGCATTGTCCACCAAGAAGCGGGCGACGACGACGAAGCGACCGCCGATGACGATGAGGAAGACGACGAAGAGGAAGAGGAAGAGGAAGAGGAAGACCCGTTCGCATCGGCCTACGAGGAGATGACGTTCAAGGATTCGGCTGACGACGGCGAAGAAGGCGCCGTCGCGGAAGGCGGGCCGAAAACATCGTCCGGCGATTTCTCCCTGGATGGTGACGCGGACCGGGCCGAAGAACGGTTGCGGTTTTTGGCAGCGGTGGCACGGTTGTGGCGCACGGCGGCGCGTCCAGACATTTGGGATCGCACCGATGCCACGGCCATGAATGCGGTCAGCGAGTGGCTTCGGATGGCACGCGGAAACCTGGGATTGTTGCGAGCGTTGATCGAACGGGTTCACCAGATCACGGTGCCGGAATCGACGACCGGACTTGAAGGCGTGATGGAGTACGACCGCCGGCGGGCGGTCAAAGCGGGCTTGCTCGAACTGGCGGTGCAAACCTCGGTCGAAACTTCATCGGCCGCTCGCGCACTGGCCGCACTGTTGTCGCGCTCTGCAGAATTGCCCGCCAAGCCCGACGGCACCAAGCCGAATGCGACGGGGCCGACTTCTGAACTGTCGAATTGGGAAGCCATTGCCATCCGGCTCGAACGGGCCGTCGCTTCTGCCGATGCGGCTGGTGCCAGACGGTTATTGCCCCTCTTTGTGACACTCTTCCGCCACGAACCGCTTCTGGTTAGCCCCCCCGTTGACGGCGGCAAACCGGCACAAGCCCTGCGTGCCCAAACCGCCTTGCACATCATCGAATCGTTGTTGGCACGCTTGCCCCGATTGGGGCTGTTGCGCGAGACGTATCAACTCATCAAACTCGCGCGCGGCATGGAACGCAACGAACCGCCGGAAGGGCGGCGCGTCTCGTCGTTCGACCAACTGTTCCGCACCGCCGTGATTGGCGTCGTGGACGCACTGTTAACGGCGGCCAAGGATTGGGGTGAAGACGCGAGCGAAGACGGCCCGCTGGCATCGGCGTTGCGCCAGATGGCGGATTCGTTCCGGACGTTGTGGGTCGATCATAGTATCGGCTTACGGCTCTCGACGTTGGAATCGGTGCTGGAGCGCGAAGAGTGGGACGAACTGCGGACGTTCATCAAGGAGTACGGCAGCGACCTCTTCACCGTGCGGTTCTTGTCGCTGTCGAACATTCGCGGCATTCTGGCCCAAGGGACGGCGAACTGGCTGGAACGCCAAGCCCTCGAAACCGACGAACCCTTGAAGCTCGTCGCCGCTTTCAGTGAGGGTAAGGCCGACCGCGTCCGTCTGGCACTGTTATTCGAGGTGGTGTTGCAATCCCTCGTCGAACACTACGACGAGTACCGCGACTACAACACCACGACCACGCAATCCGATTACGGCGAGAACCTGTACATCCTGCTCGACTTCATGCGGTTGAAAGTGACCTACGACCGCTACGCTTGGCGGTTACGCCCGATGATCCTCGCACACGAAGTGCTATGCCGGAAGGGGTTCGACCGCCTCGCGGCGAAGTGGCGCGAGTTCATCGCCGCGACTTCGCAGAAGATGTCGGACGACCTGTTAGTCCAACTGGCCGCCCGCGAATCGGAACACGCGATCAAGTTGCGAACCGTCCGCGATCGGCTCGAAGAACGCTTCTTGCAACCTTTGCGAATCGACCAAGCCGGTGCCCGCGTGGCCCGTGCTGCCGCTGCGGCACGTGACGGCCAACCCGAAGACAACCCGTCGTTCACCGGGTTATTGGCCACCATCCAACCGCTCGCCGACCACCCCTCCGGCGTCGGCCTCGATGTCCCGGTGTGGTTGCGTAGACTCGAAGACGAACTCCGCAAAGTCCGCACCAACGACCCCGACGGCGAAGGCGACACCTTCGAGCAATACCCCTTCCCGCTCCCGATCACGCTCGATTTCAACGACCTGAAACAACAACTCCGCGACTGGGAAAAGCCGATCGAGTGAATCACCACGAATTACACGAATAGGACGAATGAAACCTAGGCCGTGTTGATTGATGTTGTTGGAATCTGGGCGGCTTGGTAAACGGCTGGGGTAAGGCTGGCAAACTCAGACCGGAGCGCACGGATGCATCGCC